>CAZAIR010000323.1:0-3286 GCA_964485225.1 uncultured Burkholderiaceae bacterium | reverse complement strand
TTGAACCTCAGGTTCACCGGTGAACGGCACCCCGAGGGCCGACAACTTCGCATGCTGATCGGGCACGCTCACGACGGTGAACGAAAGGCCGGTGAAGCGGCCGACCAGCGCCCTCTCCTCCGCCGGGGCATCAGCCGCCACGGCCTCCACCACCAACTCGGTAGGTCCGGCCTGGAACACGCAATAGCCGTAGGCGCTGCCGTCGGCTTTCAAAGGCAGGCCGAGTAATCTGGCGTAGAACCGCCGCGCTGTCTCCAGGTCGTTCACGAACACGCGGGCTGTACGGAGTTCCATCGCGATCCTTCTCGGTGCCTCAGCGCTCGGCCAAGAAGGCCCGCTCGCGCAGCAGCGCATGGATGTCTTCGGAGAAGCCCGCGAACAGGTCAGGGTCGTACTTGATCTTGCTGGTGTAGTACTGGGCCAAGGAGGTGATGCCGTGCTCGGCCCACAGCGCGGCCATCTCCGGCCCCATGGACAGGTAGCGCTCCCGGCCCCTGACCTCGCGCTGGCCGAAGCGGCGCTCGATCTCGGCCGCCGTTGGGCGTTGGTAGCGCTCTTCGTGGATCCAGGCTTCGGCCGGCAATCGGTCGCGTTGCGCAGGGGCCTCGGCCGGCCAGCCCACCACCAAGCTGGTGACAGGCAACACATTGGCCGGCATCTCCAGGAAGTCGGCAATGGTGCGCATGCTGAACAGCGTGGTGCCCATGTAGCAAATGCCCAGGCCATGGCTTTCAAACGCCAAGGCCGCCGTCTGCGCCAAGATCACCGCGTCAAAAGCCGCCGTGTGCCAGCTCACGAAGTCGGCAAAGCCGGGGCGCGCCTCACGCAGCGCCAGCCATTCGCGGGTGCGGAAGGTGTCGGCACAAAAGGTCAGCACCAGCGGCGCCTGCAGCACCATGGGCTGGTTGCCGTGCAACTCGCACAGCTTGGCCTTGCGCTCGGGGTCCTGGGTCTTGATGACCGACACCATGTTCAGGTTGCCGCTGCTGGACGAACCGGCCAGCGCCTGGTGCAGCAAGGCGTCGATGAGCCCGGGCGCGATCGGCTCGTCCCGGTACTGCCGGATGGAGCGATGGGATTGCATCAGCTCGGCGAAGGCTTGGGCTGGATTCATGGCACTTGGGAGATGAAAGGGGTAGATCTTCAGCGTCCGCCAGCCGGCACACGCCGCACAAGCTCGGCCATGCGCAACGCCAGCTGAGACGCCATGCCGCCTTCGGTGTTGGACAGAGCGGCCACGCTCCAGCCCACCTCCGGATCGATGTCGAGCTGGGCGTTGATACCAGGGAAGCCGCCGCTGTGGCCCACGACGAAGCCCAGCGCACCGGTACCCAGCTCAAAGCCCAGGCCATAGTGGCTGCCGTCACGGGGCCAGGCCAAGGTCAAGCTCTCGGGCTTGAGCAAACGGCCACGCTGCAGCGCGTCGGCAAAGCGGGTCAGATCGCCCACGCTGGCATAGCCACCGCCGGCCGGCCCGCCGCGGAACACATGCAGGAAGGCGGTATCGAGCCACGCATGGCCCGAACCGGGTGCGCCTGGCACGTAGTGCTGGGCCAAGCCGGTCACGGGCACGTCCATGGGTTCGTAGCCGGCGCGGGTCATGCCAGCCGGCGCAAACACATGGCGCCGAATTTGCTCGAAGTAGCTGGCACCACCCGCCTGCTCGATGACGGCGCCCAGCAACAGGTAGCCGGTGTTGCTGTAGGCGAAGTGCGCGCCGGGTTCGAACGCTGGCTGGCTGCCACGCACGAGGGGCTGGAAGTCTGACAGCTCGCGGTACAGGTCGCGCGAGGACTTGAAAAACGCCTCGTCGAAGTAGCTCCCCAAACCAGAACGGTGCATGAGCAACTGCCGCACGCTGATGCGCTGGGCGACCTCGGGCGCCAACCACTCGGGGCCCAAGAACCGGTCCAAGCGGTCGTCCAAGGACAAGCGCCCTTGTTCAGCCAACTGCAACACACGCACCGCCGTGAACATCTTGTTCTGCGAGGCCAAGTTGAAACGGGTAGACAAGCGATTGGGCACGTCGTCGCGCCGGTTCGCCACGCCGCAGGCGTGACTGAAGTGGGTTTGTCCGGCTCTCGCCAGTTCCACTGCGCCACTGAAAGCGCCGCTGGCACAAACGCGCTGCAGCAAAGCCTTCAGCGCGACGGGCAAAGCTTTCGGCGAGAGGGGGGGCTCGGCACGCGGCCGCACCCGCTGTGCCGGGTGCGGCAGCTGCAGCCCGCTGACGCGCCCCTCTTCGGTCCAGCGCACGGGCAGCAGCACAGTTTGCTCGGCGTGACGGGTTCGAGCCAGCAACAACCAAGTGTCCGGGTCGGCACCCTCGACCCACCGCCGGCCCAGCAGCTCCAGCCCGCCGGTTTGCTGCAAGAACGCACGCAGCGGCGCCGCCAATTGGGCCGCTGGCAACGCCTGGGCATCGACGGCGCTTTCCAGCTGCGACATCCACGCAGCGTCTGGTCCCAAGGCCAGCGCCGCCGCCAAGGCCGCGAGCCCAGGCGGCGTACCGGCAGGCCAAAGCTCATCACGGTAGGCCGCACCGGCCTGCTCGGCAGCCAGCGGGGCCGGTCGATCATCGAACCCACGGAGGCGCAGCACGCTGGGCCCGTCACCACAAGCGGGTGTGCGCGCCAAGCGGTTTCGGCTTGGCGTCAGCTGGTGCGATTCCCAACGCGGCTGACCGCCCTTCGCGGCACGTTGCAGCAACTTGAACTCAAGGTCTGTGGCAGGCGGCACCCGCAGCGTCAGCAGCCAACGCCCAGCGCCCAAGGGTTGAAAACGGTTGCCGCTTTGCGCATCCCACGGACCTAAGGCCGCCAAGCTGCCAGCCATGTAGAGGTCTTGGTCGGGCGGCAGCTGCAGGTTGCTGACCTCCACGGACCAATCAACCGCCTCACAAGCAGGGGCTGCCGCCCACGCACTCACCGAGCCGAGCGCGCCCAACAGCGCCAAGCAAACGGCCGAACACACGGCCTTGCTGCGTGACTGGTGCTTCAATGGGCAGCCTCCCAGTTCGTGCCAAACCCCACCTCGGCCAGCAGCGGCACCTTCAGCGCCGCCACGCCGGCCATCAGGCGCGGGATCGCTTCCTTCGCCCAGTCGAGCTCGGCCTGCGGCACCTCGAGCACCAGTTCGTCGTGCACCTGCATCACCATGCGGGTGGCGCGCCGTTCGTCGTCCAGCGTCTGCTGCACGGCGATCATCGCCAGCTTGATGAGGTCGGCCGCGGTGCCCTGCATCGGCGCGTTGATGGCCTGGCGCTCGGCGCCGCTGCGGCGCGGGC
>CAZAIR010000322.1:0-3306 GCA_964485225.1 uncultured Burkholderiaceae bacterium | reverse complement strand
CTGCTGATCGATGAAATCGACAAAGCCGATATCGAGTTCCCGAACGACCTGCTGCGCGAGCTCGACCGCATGGAGTTCCATGTTTACGAGACACGGCAGCTGATCAAGGCAGTCCAGCGGCCGCTGGTGTTCATCACCAGCAACAACGAGAAGGAACTGCCGGACGCGTTCTTGCGCCGCTGCTTTTTCCACTACATCAAGTTCCCCGATGCCGAGACCATGCAGCGCATCGTGGACGTGCACTTCCCCGACTTGAAGAGCGAGATGCTGAGCGCCGCGCTCAAGGCCTTCTACCAAGTGCGCAACCTGCCGGGCCTGAAGAAGAAGCCCAGCACCAGCGAGCTGCTGGACTGGCTGCGCCTGCTGCTGGCCGAGAACATCGACGCAGAGGCCCTGGCCGAACCCGATGGTGTGCCGCAGCAAATTCCGCCCTTGGTCGGTGCCTTGTTGAAGAACGAGCAAGACCTGACGCTGTTCGAGAAGCTGCTGCACATGCAGCGACACCACCGCTGATGAGGCCGGTTCAGCCCGTTGCGCTGACGCACGGCGCGCTGCGGCTGGAGCCTCTGGCCTTGGGCCACGAAGATGGGCTGCGTAACGCAGCCCGTGATGGCGAGTTGTGGCGCTTGCGGGTCACGCAGGTGCCCGACCCCGAAGGCGTGCGCAGCTACATCGACAAGCAGCTCGCCCACCAGGCTGCGGGCCACCGCCTGCCCTTTGCGGTGCTGTGGCACGGTGAAGTGGTGGGCCACACCTGTTTCCATGACATCGTGCCGGCGGCTGAACGGCTGGAGATCGGCGCCACCTGGTATGCGCAATCGCACCAGCGCACGGCACTGAACACCACCGCCAAGCTGACGCTGATGACGCATGCGTTCGAGACCCTGGGCGCGGCCGTGGTGGGTTGGCGCACCGATGCCTTGAACCTCGTCAGCCAGGCCGCCATTGAGCGGCTGGGGGCGCGCAAAGACGGTGTGCTGCGCCACCACAGCCCGCGCCACGACGGCACGGTGCGCGACACGGTCATGTACAGCCTGCTGCGCGACGAATGGCCCGAAGTGAAGCTGCGCTTGCAGCAGCGGCTTCAGGTCTCGGCGTCGTGAGCGCTCCAGTCGACATCGCCACACAGAACCTGCAGCTGACCCAGGTGCCAGAAAGCCACTGACACGGTGACGCACAAGCGCGCGCCGTAAAGGCTCAGGTAAGGCCGCGTGACCTGCACCTCTCCCATCTTCTCCATCGCCCTGCGGAAATAAGGGCGGCGGGCCCAGCGGGCATCGCCAGCTCGCTCCAGGGGCGCAAATCGGAGAGCAGCGGTGTCGTGTACGCGCGGCGCCAATTGCACCTCCACATCGCGCCCCGCTTCGTCCAGCCGGTACACCATCAAGCAGGTGGGCAGGCTCAAAAAGGCCTGCGCAGCCTGCGCAAGAGCTTGGCCCTGTTGCAGTGGCAACAGGGCCAGGGCCAACGCGGTCTGGAACGGGGCCACCCGCTCTTGGTAGCTCAGGCGCAGGCGCCGGGTGCGCTGGTCGAACTGCTGCCACACCTGCTCGATCTTGGGGCACACCCCCATGTCCAGCAGCTGAGGTTGTGGACGAGCGAAGGCAAAGCCTTGCACCAGGTCCACATCGGCGTCCAGCGCCAACTGCGCTTCGTCGTCAGTCTCTACGCCTTCCAACAGGGCCAGCGAGCCGCACTCGTGCAGCAGCCCCACCACCTGCGCCAGCATGCGCGCCACGCGCTGGCTCTTGAGGGCGCGCTGCACCAGGCTGCGATCAAGCTTGACGATCTCGGGGCGGATGCGCCACACGCGGTCGAAATTCGAATGGCCCGCACCAAAGTCGTCCAGCGCCAGCAAGCAACCCAGGCTGCGCGCGTGAGCGGCGGCGGCCTCAAAACTGTCATCGTGGGCCAGGGCGTCTTCGGTGACCTCGATCACCAAGCGGTGCATGGGCAAGCCCAGCTGGCACAGCAAATCGACCGCGCGCAGCATCAGCGGTTGGTTTTGGGTGGTGTGCAAGAACACGGCCGGGTGCATGTTCAAGAAGAGCCAGGTCTCGGCACTCGGCTGCAGGCAAAAGTTGTGCACATGCAGCAGGCGGCATACGCGATCCAGCCACACCTGCTCGGCGAAATCATCGACACAGTCGAACAGTTGCAAAGGCGACACCGGTCGGCCATTGCCGTCTTGAACACGCACCAGGGCTTCAAACCCCACAGGTTTGCCATGTGGGAAGCTGAATACAGGCTGGAAGCTGCTGCTCAAAGTGAGACCACGGTGCTGCGCTTGCCAGCAGCCATCGCGCTCTTCAATGGCGGCGTAGAGGGTGCTGAGGGTGTCTTCCACCTCGCCATCGGCGGCGAGCAAACTATCGGGAAGCAGGAGGTCACTCATGCTGGGATCTCGTTAGCGGGATCGCTGATCACGACGCAGTTACGCCCACTGCGCTTGGCGGCATAGAGGGCGGCGTCAGCCCGGGCTACCAGGCTGTCAGGGGTGTCGCCATCGCGCCATGCCGCCACACCGGCGCTGACGGTGAAACGCAAGCTCTGCTCGCCCCAACGCATGGCGCCTTGCTCGATCACTTGGCGCAAGCGCTCGGCCGCGAGTTGGGATTCGCTCAGGTCGCTGCCGGGCAAGATGATCAAAAACTCCTCGCCACCAATGCGGGCCACCAGGTCGCCACCGCGGGCGCTGCGCAGCATCAAGCGCGCCAGGTACTGCAGCGCGGCGTCGCCAGCGGCGTGACCATAGGTGTCGTTGATGCGTTTGAAATGGTCCATATCCACTGCCACCACACACAGTGGGTAGGGACCCTGGGGCCAGCTGTGTGACACACCGCGCCGGTTGCTGAGGCCCGTCAGGGGGTCGATGCGCGACAAGCGCTCCAGCCTGGTGACCAAACGCAGCGCCACGGCGGCAGCGATGGTGACGTGGCACACCATGCCCAGGGTCATGAACAGGGCCAAAACGATGCCATTGGCCAAAGTGCCTTCCGCGAGCGGCATGGCCACCTGCTCGGGCCACAGCAGCGCCAACACCAAGCGCGCAACCAGCATCAGCCCAGCAGCGTACCAAGGCGCCAACACCACCATCGCACGCCAGCCCAGCTCGACCTTGGCAGCGTCATGGACGCAGTGGGCGCAACGCAGCAGGCAAAAAGCACTCAGGGCCGACGAGTAAACCACCGGCCAACTGGCAGGCATGTGACCGGTGGCTCCAGCAGCGGCACCGGCCAGGGCCAAGATGATCACGGTCAGGTGCTCACCGTCATGGCGGGGGGCACGGAACAGGATTTCCAGGCC
>CAZAIR010000321.1:0-3334 GCA_964485225.1 uncultured Burkholderiaceae bacterium | reverse complement strand
GACGGCAGCGACGACTACCGCAACGAGATGAACGGCATGGGCTACATCGTCGAGATCGACGCCTACGACAAGACCCGCATGGCCAAGAAGCGCACGGGCCTGGGCCGCTTCGCGCACGAAAGCGCAGCGTTTGGCAAGGTGGAAGCGGGCAAGCCCCTGAGCGTGTACATGGGCGACGACTCGCGCGGCGAATACATCTACAAGTTTGTCTCCACCGCGCTGTGGAACGCGGCCGACGCCAACGCCGCCGACCGCATGGCCGTGGGCGACAAGTACCTGGACAGCGGCAAGCTCTACGTGGCCAAGTTCAACGCCGACGGCACGGGCAGCTGGATCGAGCTGTCGCTGGCCAACACCGCCATCAGCGGCTACGCGGCCTACAAGTTTGCCGATGCGGCCGACATCGCCATCAACACCCGCATCGCTGCCGACGCCGTGGGTGCCACCAAGATGGACCGCCCCGAGTGGAACGCGGTGAACCCCGCCAATGGCGAGGTGTACTTCACGCTGACCAACAACAGCAACCGGAGTGTGAACCCCACCGGCAGCCAGTACCTGCCCGACGCGGCCAACCCCCGCGCCTATACCGACATGAAGGGCAGCAGCGCCCAGAACGGCAACCCCAACGGCCACATGGTGCGCCTGAAGGAAGGTGCATCCGTGTCGGCCTTCACCTGGGACGTGTACCTGTTCGGTGCCGAAGCCGGTGCTGACAAGACGATGGTCAACATCTCGTCGCTGACGGCCGACCAGGACTTCTCCAGCCCCGACGGCCTGGCCTTCAGCAAGGCCACCGGCATCTGCTGGATCCAGACCGACGACGGCGCCTACACCGACGTGACCAACTGCATGATGCTGGCCGCCGTGCCCGGCCAGGTGGGTGACGGTGGCAAGAAGACGCTGAGCTACACCAAGGCCGATGGCTCCAAGATGGACATCGTGACCCCCGTGGGCAAGGCCGCGACCGAGAGCACGCTCAAGCGCTTCCTGGTGGGCCCCAGCGGCAGCGAGATCACCGGTGTGGCCGAAACGCCCGACGGCAAGGCCATCTTCGTGAACATCCAGCACCCGGGTGAGACCACCGCGCTGGCCAATCTGGGCGACCCCGCCAAGTACACCAGCCAGTGGCCCTCCAATGCGGGCTACGGCGCGGGCAAGCGCCCCCGCTCGGCCACGATCGTGATCACCAAGAACGACGGCGGCACCATCGGGACCTGATGCAGCGGTGGGAGGGTTGCCTCCCACGGTTCATGGGCCGGCTCTTGAGCAGGCCTTTTTGTTTTTGGGGCGGTTAACGTGCGCGGCTTGGCAAGGCTGGCGCAGAGGGCCGCAGCGGCAGCTTGCCGCCGCGCTCAGTAGTCCGGGCCGTAAGGTGATGCGGGCCGGGGGCGGGACGCGGGGGCCGGTGAGGGTGCCGCAGGAGCCGGAGCTGGTGGGGGCGGGGGTTCTGCGCCGCTGCCAGAACCGCCACCACTGCCAGTGTTGCCAGCGCTGCCCGGTGGGGCTGAATAGTCCATCTGCCCGCGCCCGTCCTTCACCCCCTTGCGCCCGGCCACCTGCCAGGCCGTGCGCTGGTTCACCAGGCCCGCCAGAAACTCCAGCTCTTCGTCGGTGTGGTTGATGGCGCCTGCAGGCGTCAGCAGCCGGCCATTGCGGGGGGCAGGCTCGGCCCAGAAGGCCTGGTGGTAGGACGACTGGCTCACCAGGCTCTCGCTGCCTGCCGCCAGGTCCACGGTGCCGTAGCAGTTGCAGAAATAGCCGCGCAGGGCCTGGTCCGGGAACACTTCGGCATAGACTCCGGTGCCCCGGATCCCGGCCGTGGCGGTGGGCAGCACGATCTGGCGGTCGGCGCCCTTGCCCCACACGCTGGCCACGGCGCCGCTCAGCACGCGCAGCACCTTGACGGCGGTGGGGGTGTCGCTCTCCAGCGCCACACGTGAGTTCTGGCGCACCATGAAGGCGCTGTCGCCCACGGTGAACACGGCGGTCGAGCCCGGGCCGGTCTCGATGTGGTCGTTGGCGGTGATGGTGTGCTGGGCGGTCAGCGGCTCGCCATTGCGCAGCACGTCACCGCGCAGCTCCACGATGTTGCTGCGGCCCTGCGCATGGGCTGCCGCCCAGCCGCCGGATGTGATCCACAGGGCGGCAGCCTGCAGCAGGCTGCGCCGCTGGAACCAGGCCAGCTCTTGTTCAGAGCGGCCCAGGAGTTGATGGGGGTGGTTGCGGTGGCTCGTCATGGGGCGCCTCGTGCACGGTGGCCGTGGATGGGGGGTCGAAGCAGTCACGGAAGGTGAACACCACCGACGTGAAGAACATGGCCGCCATCATCATGGCCGCCCCCACCATGATGCCACCGGCCGCCGCACCGGCAAGCCCCGCCACTGCGAGCAGCGCTGAAACGATGCTGACCACCAGGCCCCCCAGCAGGAACACCCCCAGCCAGCCCAGCCCGTAGACCAGAAACGCGCCAAAATTGCGCACGCAGGCCACGATGCTGAAGAACAGCGCCTTGACCGGCGGCACGCCGTGCCAGTGCACCAGCCCCGGCGCATGCCAGAACAGCAGCGACAGCGGCAGGTACAGCAGCATCGCAAGCCACATGGCACCCTGGAAGGCGGGGTCTTCGGCCACCTCCTTGCTCAGCGGGGCGCCGCCCAGGTACACCGTGGCAAATTGCCCGCCATCGACCAGGGCCGATACACCCATCAGCGTGAGAAAGCCCACTGCATACAAAGCGCCCAGCACCAGCATGTCGCGCAGCCGCTGCTGCCCGGTGCGAAACGCCACCAGCAGCACGGCGGCCGTCGGCAACCGCCCTTGCGAGGCCTGCGCCGCCGCCACCATCATGGCCAGGGTGGCCGATGGCAGCAGCATTTGCGCCACGGCAAAGCCCACTAAAGGAATCAAGGTGGCCAGCGATATGGCCGCCATCGTCATGAAGAACAGCGCTGCCAGCGCCAGGGGCTGCCGCCAGAACGTCCGAATACCCAGCTTGACCCAGGTCATGCCGGTGCGGGCGGGGACGATGTGGAGTTTCATGAAAAAAGTGCTGGAAAAAGGTGGTGGGGCTTGCGCCCGGGCACTGCCAACCGCCGGAAGTCCGCCCGTGGCAATGCAACAACTTGGAATTTACCCCAGCAGCCCATTCCGGCCGCTGGGCAAGGAATCAGCCAGGCGCCGCCAAGGCATCAAGGCGCCAAGGCATGAAGGCGCCCACACACCAGGGCAGCTGGGCACGAAGGAGGGAGCGCGCAGCCGTCAAGCGTGCACGGGGTGCGCAAGGCGGGCGCGCAAGACGCGCTCGAAGTGCGTCGGGTCGTGCGGCGTGAGCATC
>CAZAIR010000320.1:0-3347 GCA_964485225.1 uncultured Burkholderiaceae bacterium | reverse complement strand
CCTGATTCGTTACCCCGAGGGCAGTGCCATCCCGCCGCACACCGATCCCGTGCGCGGTGGGCGGCATTACCGGCTCAACGTGGTCCTCAAGCGCTCACCCCGCGGCGGCGAGTTCGTGTGTGCCACGCCGATCTTTGAGACCGCCCGCATCAAGCTGTTCCGCCCCGACGCCTGCGAGCACAGCGTGACGCGGGTGGAGGGTGGCAGTCGCTACGTTTGGTCGCTGGGCTGGGTGCTGAGCTGAGTCCCTCGCCGCCGGCTCAGGGTGTGGGCGGCGGGCCGTCCGTGTGCCGCAGGCCATAGCGCTGACGCAAGGCGCGGTAGCTGCCGTCGGCCTGCAAAGATCGCAGCGCGGCGTCGTAGGCCCGCACGAACGCCAAGTCGGTCGTGGCTTTGCTGAATGCCATGGACGTGGGCTCGTCGGACACCACCAATGGCGTGACGACGATCTTGTCTTGCAGCTTGGCGGCGGCCAGTTCGTGGCTGGCGCTGAACTCGTCGGCGATCACCACATCCACCCGGCCCAGGGCCAGCATCTGCCACAGGCTGCTGCGTCGAGGTACCAGTTGCAGCTGAGCGCGAAAGCTGGCGTCCTGCTGCAGCTCGGCATACGCTGGGCCGTAAACCACCCCCACCTGTGCACCGAACTGCCAGCCTTCGCGGTGCAAATCAGCAAGGCTTTGCTGCTGGAAGCGTTTGCGGTCGGTGGCGCGGATGAAGACCAGGTTGCGCGACGTGGATTGCACCGCCGAGAAGTGCGCGTAAGCCCGTCGCTCTGGCAATGGGAAGGCGCCGTCCAGCATGTCCAGCCGCCCGGCCTTGAGCTCGACCAGCGCCCGTGCAAAGGGCATCTCTTCCAGCCGCAGTTGGCAGCCCATGCGGTGCAGAGCAGCTCGGGCCAGCTCCACCTGTAAGCCACCCACTTGGCCGTCAGGCAAGCGCATGCTGTAGGGCGGATCGTCGTTCCAACGCAGGCGCTTGCTGCACCCCGTGGCCGTGGCTTCGGCCCAAGCCGAAGCGCCCAGGCCCAGGGCCAGTGTCATGAGCACGCCCCAGCGGCGGCATGAAGTCCAACAAGAAGGCATAGCCTGAGGGTAATGGTGCGCGCGCCCTCGCAGCACCCGATCGGGCAGCCATTTGCACATGGCACGATGTTGCACCGACTGCTTGGGAGCCCGACGTGACGTATTCCACCTGCCCTTTGTGCCACGACGATGGCGGCCTGCTACTGCACCGGCGCGCCCTCTACCGGGTGGTGCGGGTGATCGACACACCCGCCCACCCGGTGTTCTACCGGGTGATCGTGAACGCCCACATTGCCGAGTTCAGCTCGCTGGCGCCCGCCGACCGGGGGGCCGTGATGGATGCGGTGGTGGCGCTGGAGGAGGTGCTGCTGCGCGAAGCCATGCCGACCAAGGTGAACTTGGCCAGCCTGGGCAACGTGGTGCCGCACCTGCATTGGCATGTGATCGCCCGCTTTGCCGACGATGCGCAGTTCCCCGCGCCCATTTGGGCCCCAGCAGAGCGCATCACGCCACCGGCGGTGTTACGGGCACGCGTGGCGGCCCTTGGTGGCTTGGATGCGGCCGTGCAGGCCGCGCTGGCGCGCTTGGGCTGATCGCCTGGGTCAACGGGTGCGATCGTGCGGTGCCGTGCGCACCAGCGTGCCGGGTGCGCCCACCTCGCTGTGGGCACCCAGCCGCTTGAGGATGGCCAAGCGGGTGCCGTCTTGCTCCATGGCCAGCAAAGCAGCGTCAAAGCGTTGCACGAACTCGGCGTCGTGGTGCTTGCGGCTGAAGGCGGTGAAACTGACATCGCCGCGCACGGTCACGGCCGTGGCGTGGATTTCGACGCCGAGTCCAAGCTGGCGAAATTCAGAGGGGCCAGAGATCTCATCGGCCAGCACCCCATCCACTCGCCCGAGCGCCAGCATGCGCCACAGGCTTTGGCGCGATGACACCGTCACAAGCCGCTGCATGAACTGTGGATCGCGGGCCAGTTGGTCGAAGGCGGCGCCGTAGGACACCCGCGGCTGCACACCAAGTTTGAAGTTCTGCTGACGCAGGTCGGCCAGGTCCTTCAGTGGCCACGCTTGGGCCTGGCTGCTCAGCACAAAGAGGCGGTTCACCGAGTGCTCACCCAGGCTGGAGAACAGGGCATAGGCCTCGCGCTCTGGCGTGCGAAAGGCGCCGGGCAACACGTCCAACTGCCCGCTTTCCAGGTCGACCAAGGCGCGCGCCCAGGGCATTTCCACCACCTTCACGCGGCACCCCATGCGGGCCAAGGCTTCGGTGATGAGCGCTTGCCGGAAGCCGGTGATTTCGCCCGACGGGAGGCGGATTTGCGAGATGGTGTCGGGATTGCGGCGCAGCGTCTTTTCGCACGCCGAGGCGGTGACCATGGCCAGCATCAAGCCCAGCCCTGTGCCCAGCAGGCGGCGCAAGATCAGGCTGGAGCGAGGGGCAGTGGCGTTCATTCGTCCAAAGGCGCGGGGCGACTCAGCAGGGCTTGGGTGGGGGCTTGATCGGGCAGGTCCAGCTCAAAGCGCGTGCCCTTGCCGGGCCGGCTGTGCACGCTGAGGGTACCGCCCAGCAACTGGGTCACCAAGTTGTGCACGATGGCCAAGCCCAGCCCAATGCCGCCACGCCCCATCTTGGTGGTGAAGAAGGGGTCGAAGATGCGCGGCAGGTGCTCTGCGGGGATCCCGCAGCCATCGTCGGCCACCGTCAAGCGCACACGATGGCCCGATGTGGCATGGGCGCTCACGGTGATGGTGCCGCTGTCGCGACCATCAAAGCCGTGCAAGATGGCGTTGTTGATCAAGTTCACCAGCACCTGCTCCAGCGGACCAGCATGGCTGTGCATGAGCAGATTGGGCTCGATCTGGGTGGTCAGCGTGAACGGCGTGCGGCGCAACTGTGGCCCCATCACTTTCAATACGTCGTCCACCAGTTTGGCCAACGCGAAGTCACGGCTGAGTGAGCTGGCCTGGTCGGCCGAGATTTGCTTGAACGTGCTCACCAGCTCAACCACACGCTCCAGGTTGCGCTGCGCGAGGTGTGTGCCCTCCTGCAGTTGCGCCAGCAGCTGTGTCAGGTCGCTGCGGCGGATGCCTTGGGCCATGCGATCCTGGAACGTGTCGTGTGCGGCCTGAACCGTGCTGAGCGCCAACTTGGCGTTACCCACAGGGGTGTTGATCTCGTGCGCCATGCCCGCCACCAAACGGCCCAGCGCACTTTGTTTCTCGATCTCAACCAGCTGTTCGCGGGCCTGGTTCAGGCGTTCGATGGTGTGCGCGAGGTCGTCGGTGCGCTCCATCACGCGCTGCTCCAGCACCTCGTTGGCGT
>CAZAIR010000319.1:0-3355 GCA_964485225.1 uncultured Burkholderiaceae bacterium | reverse complement strand
GGAGCTTCAAAGTGCGGCTTGGCGGCCAGTCACTGCGGGGCGTTTGAGGCGACTGAACCGCCCCCGGTCCCCGCTTTGGCTTGCGGCATCGCCCCAAACAGCCCCGGCTGTCCCCGCAAGCCCTGCGCGGCCCGCAGGTAGGCGTTGCTGATGGCGTCGGCGCGCATGGCGCGCTTCCATTGCGACAGCAGCAGGGTGTGGAAGTCGGCCGCGCCTTCCCAGTGGGCCAGGGCCAAGACGGTGGTGGCGTGGCGCAGGGGGGTGGCTTGTGTATCCCGCACGCAGGCCAGGATGCCGGCGGGGGTGCGGCAGGCGTCGAACAGCGGGAAGACTTCCTGGCGCAGCACCTCGCGCAGGCCGCGCAGCAGCAGCTCCAGCTCGCCGCGGTTGCGCACGCGGCAGGCCGTCGTGCGGTTGGACTCTGGGTCGGTCCAGGCCAGGGCCTGGTGGGGCGGTGGCTCCAGGGCGATGGGGCCGCCGCCGTCGCTGTCGATGCAGGCTTGCAGCGCCGCCGGCAGCCAGGGCTCCAGCCGGTAGGCCAGGCGCAGCACCGGGCCGGTCAAACCGGTGCCACCGGTGAGGTGCTGGAAGCGCAGCTGCAAGGTTTGCAGGCCGGCCGGCGTCATGCGCTTGAAGGTCAGTTCGTCCGACTCGGTCAGGTCCTCGAAGCCGTGCTGCCGCAGCCAGGGCAGCAGTTGCTGGGTGGCACGGCCTTGCACCCAGGGGCCGTCGATGGGGCGGGGGTCGATCTCGCCCACGCGGCGGGCGCTGCTGGCTTCTTGGAAGCTGGGCTGGGCCGCGCGCTCGGCGCGCCAGGCCAGGATGGCCTCGGTGGGCACCAGGGCGCGGCTGTGGCGGGTGGGTGGCACGGCGGCGCTGGCGGTGGGCAGGGGCGAGGGCGTCCAGTCTTCGAGCGGCAAGGGCTGGTGGCCGTCGGCGGTGAGCAGGTGGCCGTTGGGGTGCAGGCAGGTGCCGGCTTGCGCGTCAAACACCACCAAGCCCAGGGCCAGCGCTTCGCGGGCCACCAGCTCTTGCAGGGGCGCCAGCCAGCGCGTGGGCAGGCCGAGGTTGAGCACGGGGCTGGTGAAGCGGTCGTGCTCGATGCCGTCGATGTCAGCGGCCGCGCTGCCCAGCGCCGCCGTGGCGGCCCGCCGCACGTGGGCGGCGAACACCTTGAAAACGTCGGGCGCCGCGCCGCGCGTTTTGCTCAGCTGGGTGTGCAGGATGTTGGCTTCGGCCAGCGAGCCGGGAAGGGGGCGTTGCCAGACGTGGATCACGTGACTCATGCGCGCGCGGGGATCAAAGGCCGGAGGTGGCGCGCAGGATAGCGAGGGCGGTGGCGCCGCTCTGTGTCGAGTTGGTTAAACCTAGAAACGGCAGTTGACCGCTTCCTTCCGCATGAAACTCCTTGAGCCGTATTCGTTGAGCGCCCACGTCCACCGTCACCGCTTGGGCGAGAGCGCTACCCACCCGATTGCACCGCGCTGCGGCACGCCAGCGGCGTTGCTCCGCCTTACGGGCAAAGGCCCGCTGCGTTGTCGCGCCTTGCTGGCGCACCGCATCACGGCGCACTCGGCCGGGTCCAACTGCCGTTTCTAGGTTGAACTGGCTTTGCATCCGATCGCTGGGGCAGGGGGCTGGGGCATGGCGGGTGCCTCCCGGTGCGCAGGGCAGGGGCTTTCGACAATCTCGGGATGGCAGCGTCTACCGCCCTGGTTTGGCTCAAACGCGACCTGCGCCTGCACGACCACGCCCCCTTGGCCCAAGCGGCGGGCTTCGAGCGCGCGGCGGCCGTGTACTTCATCGAACCCGACTGGCTGAGCAGCCCTGAGTTCGACCCCCAGCACCTGCGCTTTGTGTTGCAAAGCCTGCACGGGCTGCGCGCCAGCTTGGCCCAGCGCGGCCTGCCCTTGCACGTGCGGGTGGCGCCGGCTGTCGCGGGTTTGGCGGCGCTGCAGCGGGAGCTGGGCGTGACGCACCTGTTCAGCCACGAGGAAACCGGCCCGGGCTGGACTTATGAGCGCGACATCGCCGTGGCCGCTTGGGTGCGCAGTGCGGGCGTGATCTGGCAAGAGACCCCCCAGCACGGCGTGGTGCGCCGGCTGAAAAGCCGCAGCGGCTGGGCTGGCCGCTGGCAGCAGCGCATGGACGCGGCCTTGGTGCCCGAGCCCGCCGGCTGGGCGGCTGCGGGGACCTTCCCCACCGAGCCCTTGCCCAGCCCGGAAGCGCTGGGTGTGGCGCGCGACAACCGACAAGGCCAGCGCGGCGGTGAGGCGGCGGCCTTGGCCACGCTCGACAGCTTTTTGACCCAGCGCGGCGGCCGCTACCGCAGCGCGATGAGCAGCCCCTTGAGTGCCACCAACGGTTGCAGCCGCTTGTCGCCCCACTTGGCCTTCGGCACCTTGAGCCTGCGCCACGCCCATCAGGCCACTGAGGCCCGCATCGCCGAGGCCACGGCCCTGGGTGAGCCCGGCTGGGCCTACGCGCTGCGCGGCTTTGCCGGCCGCCTGCGCTGGCACTGCCACTTCATGCAGAAGCTGGAGGACGAGCCCGCCATCGAGCACCGCGCCTTCTCGCCCGTGTACGACGGCCTGCGCCCCGGCGATACCGGGCACGGCGCGCCGCCCTTGGGCGAGAGCGAGCAGTCCCGCCTGGCCGCCTGGGCCAGCGGCCACACCGGCTGGCCGATGGTGGACGCCTGCATGCGCAGCTTGAACGCCACCGGCTGGCTGAACTTCCGCATGCGCGCCATGCTGTGCAGCGTGGCCAGCTACCCGCTGTGGCTGCACTGGCGGCCCACGGGGCTGCACCTGGCAAGGCAGTTCCTGGATTTCGAGGCCGGCATCCACTGGAGCCAGATGCAGATGCAAAGCGGCACCACCGGCATCAACACCTTGCGCATTTACTCGCCCTCCAAACAGGCGGTCGACCAAGACCCGCAAGGCCTGTTCATCCGCCGCTGGGTGCCCGAACTGGCCGGCGTGCCGCTGGAGCACCTGGCCGAGCCCTGGCGCATGGACGCCGCCACCCAACGCGCCGCCGGCTGCGTGATTGGCACCCATTACCCCGCGCCGCTGGTGGACGCCAAAGCCGCCACGCAGGCGGCCAAGAACGCCATGTGGCTGGCTCGCGGCAGCGAACAGGCCCGCGCCCAGGCCAACGCGGTGCAGGCCAAGCATGGCTCGCGCAAAAGCGGGCTGCCGCAGATGAAACCCAAGCGAGCGGCCAAAGCCCCGGCCATGCCCTCACCCCAAGGGGAACTGTTTTGAGCACCTTTGAGTGGAAGGGCAACAAGCAAGCCTTGCCGAGCAAGCCCTGCCAGGCCTGCGGCAGGGCCATGAGCTGGCGCAAAGCC
>CAZAIR010000318.1:0-3362 GCA_964485225.1 uncultured Burkholderiaceae bacterium | reverse complement strand
GTTGTCTCCGTCTGAGTTCTGAAAAAAGAGTCAATGCGCGGCAGCGGCCCGCGCCGATCCCGCCTCTTGATTGCGCTTGAGCACGCCTGGGCGGCGCAACTCCACATGGCCGTAGTCCTTCAGGGTGCGCCAGCCACCACCCCACACGAGGCCCAGCTCCTGCGCAGCTGCGCCAAGCCATTCGTAGCCCTGCATGGCCCAGGGGTCGCGCTCACTGATCACCACCCGCCCGTCCCGCAAGAAGGCCACGTCGGCCGCCAAGCCGTACTGGTGGTAACTCTCGAAAGCACCGGCCTGCGTCACGTGCGTGCCCATCGCTTGCAGTTGGGCTTGCCGCTCGGGGCTTCGGTAGCCCTCCAACAACACGGCCTCTATGCCGTGTCGCTCACGCAAGATTTGGAACACCACCAGCAAGCGCTGACGGAACTCGGCATCCAACAACGCCCACTCGCGGTTGGCCGTGCGCGTCAGCGGCCGGGCTTGCTCCACCTCAGCACGCATGAAGAACTCGGGCGGCAAGGGAGCTGGCGGCACCAGCTGCTCACCCCGCAGCAAAGCCGCCACGCGCGGATCGGTTGGACGCAATACACGGTGGTCGTACGTCTCCGGCGGGGTGTACCAACGCAGCCAGAGCAAGCCTCCCGGCACCAACACCAACACAAGCAGTGCGGCGGCGAACCAGGGCGCCACACCGCGAACAACATGACCCCAACCGGCGGCCTGTCGCAGTACACCTTGACCCGCAGCTTGAAGCTGCATGGCACGTCGGCGCTGCCTCAGGCGCAGCTGCATCCAGCTGGTACTCAGCGTGCGCAAAGCAGCCGCCCGTGCCGATGGCACGAACAGCATCAGCGCCAGGGCTACCGACAGCACGAAATACAGAAAGACACCAATCAGCACACTCAGCAACCCGCGCTGAAACGCAAAAAAATGAGGAGAAAGGGGCGCTGTGAAAAGGCCGACGTCACATCCGAAATCACCGCTTCTCCATAGGAGAGATCGGCATTTCGAGGACCGCCAGCACACAGCCCCGAGCCAGAAAATTCCGTCGAAGAAGTTTGCCGGTAGCGGGGCCATCTCGCACCCCACGTCAGGGGGGGCGGCGTGGCGTGGATGCGGCGGGTCGACACCTAAACTTTTTTCCTCATCCACAGAGCGGCAACGAAGCCGCCCAGCCACGATGGCCTCCCCTTCCAACTCCAAAACAGCGGCGCGCGCAGCAGCCCAGCGGCCCAGCTTGTTGGGTGGCAATGCCTCCGCCCAAGCTTCATTTCGCGCGCGCGGCGGGGAGCCGAGTGACTTCGGGGTCAGCATCCTGGGCGCAATGGGCGATGCGCCTCGCACACGCAGCAAGCAGACAAGCAGCACCCCCAATGCGCCCAAGCGCGCTTGGCTGTGGTGGACTGGCACCGCACTGATCGCGGTGGCCCTGGTGGGAGCCGCACAGTGGCAAGGCAGCCAACCCAGTTCAGGTCGCAACGACGCAGCAGCGGTGCTTGCCCAGACGCAACCCGCGGCCGCTGCGGTGGCCCCAGCCCAGCTGCCCCAGGCCGCCTTGCCCCCACCCTTGCCTTCGAGCCCAACGGCGTCATTGCCGCTCGTCGCCAACGCCACAAACGCCATGCCCGCCACCGAGTCCGCGGCGGCCAGCACCGGTGCTGCGTTGGCCACCCTGGCCATGTCAAAGCCCGACACCACGGCACCCGCCAGCACCAAGCCGAGCACCCGGGCCACGTCGCCAGCGGCCAGCGAACGAAAGACACCACCGCCGCGCAGCAACGTTGCGCGCGCCGGCACAACGTCGGCCTCCAAGCCCACCTCGCCCAAAGTGGCCGCCGTGAGCAGCGCCAACGGCCGGGATGCCGACGCCGAATTGCTGGCTGCTTTGATGGCTCACTCCGATGCCAACAAGGACATGGGCAAGCCCAAATCCAACGCCCTTCCGCCGCTGACCGATGCCGAACGCCGCCGCTTTGCCGCCACCCTGCGTGATTGCCGCCAGGGCAGCGCCAGCGCACAGGCCAGCTGCCGCCAAACCGCTTGCCAGGCCGCGAACTACTGGGGCCGCACCAAGAGTTGCCCTGCCCATGGCATCAGCGGCTTGTCCCCCAACACCACGGCCAGTTGACTGCCCGAGCACCGACCATGGATCTCCGATCAGCCCTCCTCGCCTTCTCGGGCGAGCGCCGCTTGTACCGCCTCGACGCGCCCGAGATGCCAGCCCTCGCCGAGCTCATGGTCGAAGCCTGGGCCGAGCGCGAAGTCCTCAACGAGCCCTGGTCGCTGGAGCTGGTGGCCTTGGGGCAGACCCCGGATCTCGACCTTGACGCCAGCATCGGTCAAGCGTTGACTCTCGTGACGCGGCTGCCCAACGGCAGCGAACACTTCCGCGCCGGTGTGGTGCTGGGCGCGCAATTCGAAGAGGCCGATGGCGGCCTGTGCCGCTACCGCCTCCAGGTGGGCCCATGGTTGGCCTTGCTGGGCATGTCACAGCACGCCCAGGTGTGGCAAGAGCGCCCGCTCAACGAATTGATCGACAGCGTCTTCGCCCTCTACGCCCCCTTGGCGCAATGGCGATGGGGTGACTGCGTGGCCGCCCACCTTCGCACCAGCCCGTGGGTCAACTCTGCTGGCCAGCGGCCATTGGTGGTGCAACACCAGCAAAGCGACTTGGCCCTGGTGCAGCGCTTGCTGCGCGAAGAAGGCCTGGCCCTGCGCTTTGAGCGCAGCACCGACACCGTGGTGATCGTGGCCGACACCACCCGCGATACCAACTGCCCCGCCCTGCCCGACTCGCCCGTGCGCTTCCACCGCGACGACGCCACCGAGCCCGGCGACACCGTGCAGGCCCTGGGACAGGTGCGCGTGCTGCCCACCTACACCTTGAGCGCCCTGGCCAGCCAACACGGCACCGCCAGCAGTGCCGCTGCCAACACACCCACGCTGGCCGAAGGCTTCGGCGCCAGCTGCCCGCGCGTGGAGGCCTACCTGCACCTGGGCGAGCAGAGTTGGGGGCTGGCCGATGAGGGCCTGAGCGCCTCGCAGCTCGACCGCGCGCTGAGCTTGGCCCAAGCGGGTTGGGAGGTGCAGCACAAGCGCTTCATCGGCCGCAGCACGCTGCGCAGCCTGCACGCAGGTTTGCGCTTCGAGCTGCTGGGCTCACCCTTGGATGCCGAGCTGTCGCTGCGCGGGGGTGACCCCGCCCAGCGCACGCTGTTGGCCAGTGCCGTGGCCCATGTGGGCATCAACAACCTCCCCAAGGGCCTGTCGGAGCAACTCGCCGCGCTGGACGGTGCCAAGGCGCACGACGTGCTGCCCACCTGGGTCGGCCCCGCCTTGCGCCGTCAAGCCGCCAAGAGCGG
>CAZAIR010000317.1:0-3372 GCA_964485225.1 uncultured Burkholderiaceae bacterium | reverse complement strand
TCTCGATCAAGCTCAGCGCGCTGTTCTCCCGCTACGAGGTGGCGCAGCGCGAGCGCGTGTTCGACACCCTGGTGCCCCGCGTGCAAGGCCTGGTGGACGCTGCCGCGGCCGCCAACCTGAACCTGACGATCGACGCCGAAGAGGTCGACCGCCTGGAGCTGAGCCTGGACGTGTTCGAGGCCCTGGCCGAGCGCATCGCCAAGGCCCATCCGCAGTGGCAAGGCTTTGGCTTGGCCGTGCAGGCCTACCAAACCCGCGCGCTGGCCGTGGTGAACGAGGTGGCCGCCATCGCCAAGCGCCATGGCCTGAAGTTCATGGTGCGCCTGGTGAAGGGCGCTTACTGGGACGGCGAGATCAAGCGCGCCCAAGAGCTGGGCCTGAGCGACTACCCCGTGTTCACCGCCAAGGCCCACACCGACGTGAGCTACCTGGCCTGCGCGCAGGCGCTGATCGGGCACAAGGACGTCATCTACCCGCAGTTCGCCAGCCACAACGCCGGCACCATCGCTGCCATCGTGAGCATGGCGCGCGCTCACCAAGCGCCGTTCGAGATGCAGCGCCTGCACGGCATGGGCGAGGGCATCTACCGCGAGGTGCTCAAGGACGCCGCCATCCCCTGCCGTGTGTACGCCCCGGTGGGTGAGCACCGCGACCTGCTCGCTTACCTCGTGCGCCGCCTGCTGGAAAACGGCGCCAACAGCAGCTTCGTGCACCAGCTGGCCGACCCCAGCGTGGCCGTGCCCGAGCTGCTGGGCTGCCCGCTGGACGGCATCCGCAGCACACTGAGCTTGCCCCTGCCGGCCGACCTCTACCGCGCTGCGGGCGAAACCCGCGCCAACAGCACCGGTGCCGACCTGGCCGCTCCCACCCAGCGCGCACCCCTGGTGGCGGCCGTGGCCGCCTGCGCCACTGCCGGCGTGCCCGCCGTGCGGCTGGCCAGTGCCGACGATGTGCAAGCCGCCATGCAGCGCCTGCAACAAGGCCTGCCGGCCTGGAGCGCCACCCCCGTGGCCCGCCGCGCTGCCGTGCTGCGCACCGCCGCCGACCGCTTGGACGCCGCGCTGCCCGCCTACTGCGCGCTGCTGGTGAAAGAAGCGCACAAAACCCTGGCCGACACCATCGCCGAGGTGCGCGAAGCCGTCGACTTCCTGCGCTACTACGCCGACGAAGCCGAGGCCGCCGGCGACCGCGCCATGCAAGGCCGCGGCGTGTTCGTCTGCATCTCGCCCTGGAACTTCCCGCTCGCCATCTTTGTCGGCCAAGTGGCTGCCGCGCTTGTGGCCGGCAACACCGTGGCTGCCAAGCCGGCCGAGCAAACCCCGGCCGTGGCCGCAGCCTGCGTGCAGCTGCTGTTCGATGCCGGCGTGCCGGTGGATGCGCTCGCCTTGCTCAACGGCACCGGAGAGACCGTTGGCGCCGCTTTGGTGGCGCACCCGCTCACCGCCGGCGTCTGCTTCACCGGCAGCACGCAGGTGGCCAAGATCATCCACAAGACGCTGGCCGCCAGCGGCACCAACAAGGTGTTGATCGCTGAAACCGGTGGCCTGAACGCCATGGTGGTCGACAGCACCGCACTGCCCGAGCAGGTGGTGGACGCCGTGGTGCAAAGTGCCTTCCGCAGCGCTGGCCAGCGCTGCTCGGCCCTGCGCCTGCTGTGCGTGCATGAAAGCATCGCCGACGGCGTCATCGAAATGATCCAAGGCGCTCTGGCCGAGCTGCGCGTGGGCGACCCCGCCAACCTCGCCACCGACGTGGGCCCGCTGATCGACGCCGAGGCCTTTGCTGGCATCAGCGCGCATGTTGAGCGGCTCAAGCGCGAAGCCAAGCTACTGGCTGAGGGCGGCTTGCACGACCGGCATGTTCCCAACCTCGTGCGCCCCGTGGCCTTCGAGGTCCGCAGCCTCTCCGAGCTGAAGACGGAAATCTTCGGCCCCGTGTTGCATGTGCTGCGTTGGAGCGGCGCACCCGAAGCCGTGATCGAGCAGATCAACGGCCTGGGCTACGGCCTGACGATGGGCATCCAAACCCGCATCGACAGCCGCGCGGAAAGCCTGGCCAACGCCGCGCGCATCGGCAACGTCTACGTGAACCGCAACATCATTGGCGCCGTGGTGGGCGTGCAGCCCTTTGGTGGTGAAGGCCTGAGCGGCACCGGCCCCAAAGCCGGTGGCCCCAACTACCTGTGGCGCTTTGTGCAGCCGGCCACCGTGCCGAGCCGCGCTGCCAGCGCCGGCGCGCTGCCTGACGCCCTGGCCGCCCGCCTGCGTGCCCTGCAAGCCGCCATGCCCGACCAAGCCGGCCTGCTGGCCCAAGCTGCACCCCGCCTGCTGGAGCGCGCCTTGCCCGGCCCCACCGGCGAGCGCAACGAGTTGCGCCTGCACCCGCGCGGTCACGTGGTGGGCTTTGTGGCGAACGGCACCGGTGCCGACGGCGCCGCCTGGCGCCCCGCATTGGCTTTGGCGCTGTTGGCCGGCAACCAAGTCACCCTGGTGGGCGAGCAAAGCGCCCTGGCCGGCGCCTGCGCACTGCGACAGCAGTTTCAGTCGCAAGGCAACGCCAATTGGCTGGCCTGCCAAGACCACGCCCCGGCCGCTTGGCCGCAATGGGTGCAGCACGCGGCACTGGATGCAGCGTTCAGCGCGGGCTTGAGTGCCGAGCAGCTGGCTGCGCTGCTGCAGGCGCTGGCGGCGCGGCAGGGTGCCATCGTCACTTTGGTGACCGAGCAGGATGCGGCGCAGCCGCAGCAGGCTTATCGGTTTGTGGCGGAGCAGACCTTGACGGTGAATACCGCGGCGGCGGGGGGCAACGCGGCGTTGTTGGCTGGGCTTTGAGCCTGTACGTGTGGTGTGGGTGATGCGGCCTGAGTGAAAGCCCGCAGGCGCTATCCGCCCTGCACCCGGACCCCCTTTTGTCTTGCCAAAAGGGGGGAAAAGCGCTCCGCCAGACACCCCGCCCCTTCGGGGTTCGCTGCATGCCAGCGCCAGCGGCGCTGTCCTTCGGCAGGCACAAGCCGCCCACAGGGCGCCTTGTGTCCGGCCTCAGTGCTCGCAACCCGGGGGCCGACTCAAACTCGCTCCATTCGCTGCGCTCACTCCGCTCAGACAGTGAGTCGGGGTCAGTTGTTGATGCTTGCTACGCAAGCCCCCGGGGCGCTGTGCGCTTCGCCGGGGTGCAGATGGCGGAAACAGCCAATGCGAACAGCCCTTACTGCCATCAGCTGCGCCGTTTCCCGGCTGCTGGTTGTTGGCTGCTCGGCTGTTGCCCCGTCCTGAAGCGCTGAAGCCGGGTGCGCGGCTTTGGTTCCTTTGGCCAAGACCAAAGGAACTCCGGGTGCAGGGCGGAAGGCGCCTGCGGGCTCTCACTCAAATCAGT
>CAZAIR010000316.1:0-3408 GCA_964485225.1 uncultured Burkholderiaceae bacterium | reverse complement strand
TGGTGGACCCGGGGGGAATTGAACCCCCGTCCGAAAGCCATCACCGGGCAGATCTACATGCTTAGCGCGCTGATTTGAATCTCGAACCCATGTCGCGCATCGCGCACGCTACGGAGGGCTCCAGCCTCTGAATCTTGTTGCCAGGCGAGAGGCCCGCTTGGCAACCAGCCGATGTGAATGACCTCTCAGCCTTTCATCCTTGCGGAATCAGACCCGGCCCATCGGCCTGCCGTTGAGAGGCTCACCGGTGTTTAAGCGGCGAGGGCGAAACGTTCGTCGTTCGCAGTTGGTTTGTTTCCAGTGGATTTACGAGCGAACTGGTGCTCGGCATGCACTACTCCGGATCCGCACCCCCGTCGAAACCAGGTCGGGCCCAGGGGGCGCAGTGTAGGCGCTGCAGCTCGATCAGCCCAGCAAGCTGATCAGTTCCTCGGGATGATCGATGACGGCATCGGCGCCCGACTCGCTCACCGGGCTGGCGCCGAGGTAACCCCAACGTGCGGCAATGGCTGGCATGCCAGCGGCGCGGGCGGCTTGGATGTCTCGCAGGTCGTCGCCCACATAGGCGCATTCCTGCGGCTCCAGTCCCATGCGGCGCGCGGCCTCCAGCAGCGGTGCGGGGTGGGGTTTGGCCTGCGGCGTGGTGTCGCCACCGATCACCGCCCCGGCACCCTGCAGCATGGGCATGCCGGCGTGAATGGGCAGGGTGAAGCGCTCGGCCTTGTTGGTCACGATGCCCCAGGCCAAGCCCCGTGCCTGGAGTTGTTCCAGCAAGCGGCTGACGCCGTCAAAGGCCTGGGTTTCCTGCAGCAAGCGCCCGGCGTACAGCGCCAGAAAGCGCTCTTTCAACGCCTCGAACTCGGTGTGGTTGGGGTGAATGTCCAAGCCCGCGCCCAGCATGCCGCGGGCACCGGCGCCCACCCATGGGCGCAGATGAGATAGCGGGAGGGGCGGCAGGCCCCGCTCTTCGCGCAAGGCATTGGCGGCACCGGCCAGGTCGGGGGCAGAGTCAATCAGGGTGCCGTCCAAATCGAACAGCACCGCACGCACGGGTGGGAGCTTCACGGTCGGGTTCAGGCCGGCTTGTAGCAGGCGAGCAGGTAGTTGACGTCGGTGTCCGCACCGAGGCTGAAGCGCTGCAGCAGCGGGTTGTAGGTCAGGCCCGTCATTTGCATGGGCACCAAACCTGCGGCGCGAGCAGCTTGCGCCAATTCGCTGGGTTTGATGAAGCGGCTGTAGTCGTGCGTGCCGCGCGGCACCATGTTGAGCAGGTACTCGGCACCGATCACGGCCAGGGCGTAGGCCTTGGCTTGGCGGTGCAAGGTGCTGAACACCACCCAACCACCGGGCTCGCAAGCTTGGGCGCAGGCGTTCACCACGGCGGCGGGGTCGGGCACATGCTCCAGCATCTCCAGGCAGGTGACGACCGCGAAGGCGCCTGGGCGTTCGGCGGCCAAAGCCTCGGCCGCGATCTCGCGGTAGCGCACGTTCAAGACCTCGGTTTCCAGTGCGTGCAACTCGGCCACACCCAACGCCTTGGTGCTCAAGTCGATGCCCAGCACCTCGCGCGCGCCCATGCGGGCCATGCCTTCGCTGGCCAAGCCACCCCCGCAGCCGACGTCCAACACCGCCTTGCCCTTGAAACCACCGCACACCTCGGCGATCCACGACAGACGCAAGGGATTGATCTGGTGCAGCGGCTTGAACTCGCTTTCAGGATCCCACCAGCGGTGGGCGGCATCGCTGAACTTGGCCAGTTCGGCGGGGTCGGCATTGGTGTGGAGACTGGGGACTGCACTGCTCATGGCGGGCTCCGCGGGATGGGATCGCATTGTCTACGGCCACGGCATCCATGCGCGATTTTGGGCAGTTCATGCGGGCCAGCCTGCCAGCGATCCCGCCCTGGCTGACATGCGACCGGCGCTTGGCTACGGTTCGGTCCCGTTTCCACTTCCCTTGCCCACGGCCATGCCTCGACACCTGAACCGCCTGCTTTTGTCCACCGCCATTGCTGCGGCCCTCTCAACCCCGCTGGCCGCACTGGCCCAGGCGCCCGCCGCTGGTACCGCGGCACGCCAAGTGGTCACCAGCGCCGACCAGTTGCCGCGACGCACCGTGGAGCTGGCAAAGCTGCCCAGCCAGTACCTGAGCGCGCCGCGCGCCGAGGTGCAAGCCTTGGCTGACGCCCTGGAAGCCAGCGCCCGCGACGACTTGGCCAAGTTCGACATCCGCGACGCCGCCACGCTGCGCGCTTACTACGGCGCCCTGCTGACGCTGGCGCAGTTCAAGGGCGATTGGGCCGCAGTGCCTGGCTTGGTCGAAACCCTGCGCGGCCTGCAAGACAAGCCCGGCCCACGCGCGGTCACCGGCGTGATGGCCGGTCTGCTGGCCGATATGCAAACCGGCAAGAAGGATGCCGCTTGGTTGCAGGCCGCCGTGACGCAGCGCTACGGCGCGCTGAACTGGCAGGACGCTGGCGACAGCATCAAAGGGATGAAGGGCCAGATGGAACTGGCGAACCCCGCCCTGATCACCGGTTCCTTCGAGCAGCAACTCGACGTGATGGCCAAGAACATGGCCATGAAGGTGCCGGAGATGGTGGTGCTGTCCATCGTGGGCGCGCGCTTGCAATCCGAGCTGGTGATGCCCAACAAGACAGCCATCGTGGCCGGCTTGCAAGCGGTGATCGACCGCAACAGCAGCACGGTGGCCAAGCCCGACATCTGGACGCCGCGCCAATTCAGCATCGCACCCAGCGCCAAAGCCAGCGAGGTGGGCGTGGCGGTGTGGGACAGCGGTGTGGACTTGGCGCTCTTCAAGACCACCCCCGGCCGCGGCATCGCCATCGATGCCGAGTCGCGTCCTTCCCCGCACCTGCTGCGTCCCTTGGGCGACGCCAGCGCACGTTGGCCGGAGCTGAAGCAGCTCGTCAAAGGCAGCATGGACCTGCGCGCCGCGCTGGACACCGAGGACGCGCGCAAGCTCAAACAGGCCGTGAGCACCCTGAAGCCCGAGCAGGTCAAGGCCTTCCAGGAAGACCTGTCACTGGCCGGTGTCTACACCCACGGCACCCACGTGGCCGGCATTGCCGTGCAAGGCAACCCGTTTGCGCGCGTGTTTGCTGCCACCATGCTGTGGAGCCACAAGCTGGAGCCGACCTTGCCAACGGAGGCTCAATCGCAGCGCACCGCCGAGGCCTACCAGCGCATCGTGGACGCCTTCAAGGCACAGAACATCCGGGTGGTGAACATGAGTTGGCGCTACGGCGCCGCCGCCTACGAGGGTGCGCTGGCATGGCACAACGTGGGCGCCAACCCCGAAGAGCGTAAAGCGCTGGCCCGCAAGCTGTTCGCGATCGAGCGCGACGCCCTGCGCAAGGCCATCGCCTCGGCGCCCAACATCTTGTTC
>CAZAIR010000315.1:0-3427 GCA_964485225.1 uncultured Burkholderiaceae bacterium | reverse complement strand
GACCGATGCACGACAACACGCCCTGCCAGGCGAGCGAGCGCACCCGCGCGCGGGCGCCCGTGGGCCACTCTTCCAGCAGATCGAACAGGCGCTGCGACACCGACTCGGAGAACAGCCCGCTGCGCTGCCCATGGCGGAACAGCGCGCGGCCGTGCTGGCGGTAGTGGGCGATGTAGGCCAGGCTCACCCGGTCCACACCGGTGGGCAGCCGGTTGTTGGACAGGCGCGCCACCAACCGGGTGACGTCGATGACGACGGGTCTCATCGGCTTGGCTGCCTGGCCGCCCCAAGCCGCAAGGGAAAGCGCAAGAAGGAGGAAGAGGCCAAGGGGTCAGCGCGCCTGGATGGGCGCGTCAGTGTCGGCAGTGAGCAACACGCCGGCCGAGCGGCCCACCGCCGCCCCGGGACCCGTGCCCGCCGGCACCACCGCCGCCGCCGCAGGCACCGTGGGGCCGAGCAGCGGCTGGCTGACCGCCACACGGCCGATCAGGCCAGAGGCATCGCCGCCGGGCAGCGGCTTGTAGAAGCTGCCATTGAGCTGGGTGTGATCGACCACGTAGTTCCGGAACTTCCAGTAGAGCGCGAGGTCCGGCGGCTGGCTGGGCGCCTCGGTCCAGAAGCGGGTCAGCCCGCCCTGGAAGGTCAGGCCGGCCAGGTTGTAGATGGCCTTGCCGAGGGTGATCACCGGCGTCTGATGGTGCAGCGCAGACAAACCGACTGTGCTGTTGATCACCACCACGCCGCGGGCGTGGGTCAACAGCGTGGGCAAGTTCAGGTCGTGCACATACTTCAGGCGTGCGGAGATGCCCAGCTCCTCTCCCAGCCTGTCGAGCAAGGCGCTGTAGTCATGGTAGCCCCGGTCCATCGGATGGTGCTTGACCACGAGCCAGGTGTCGACCGGTGCATGGGCCGCATAGGAGCGCACGACCTCCTCGATGAAGTGCGCCACCGACTTGAACCCCGAGTGGGTGAGCACCTGCGAGTCGCCGGCTGTCTGCAGGCCGACAAGGAAGAACTTCTTGGACCAGCGCCCGGTCAGCCGCGGCACCAAAGCGGCCTGGCGCGACTGGTAGTGCAGCTTGCGCCAGTAGCTGCGCACCCAGACCAGGCCCTCCAGCATGTTGAGCGAGCGGTGGTGCACCCGGTGGCGGAACCAGGGTTTGGCCAAGGTGCTGGCCGTGTAGTAGAGCATCGCCCATTTGGCCGCGAGCCCGAAGGTGGCGCCGACCTCCTGCTCGGGCGGGGCCGTGGTGGCCGGCAAGGCGGCGTAATGGTTCGGGTCCGAGGGCAAACCGGAAAAGCCATTCACGCCATGGCGCTCGAAGGTCACGTAGTTGGGACGGATGTAGCCTTCCTCGAAGACCCAGTACGTCAGTCCGCGCTCGGCCGCCACCGCGATGGCCGCGACATGCACGGGCCGGCAATCGCCGAACAGCACCAGCACGTCGATCCGGTTTTCGTCGAGGAAGCGGGCCAGGAAGGCTGGCCACTCGGCGAGCTTGCCGGTGTAGTTGACGGCCCTGTCACGGTAGAACAGCCAGTCGCCGCCCGAGAAGTTGATCTTGTGGACGCTGGCGGCCCCCGCATCACGCATCGCCTCGGCCACGCGGCCGAAGAAGGGCCCCACCGGCCCCTGAAGCAGCAGCACGTGGCGACCGGCGAAGCTGTTCCAAACCTGTCTGTCCATGTGGGGATTCTTGGCGTACCGGGTTGGCACTGCACCGCAATTATCCGCCGCAACCGATCACTCAACGCGCGCGCGCCGCGCTCAAGACGGTGCTTGCGTGGAAGAAGTGACAAGTTGGCACCAAAGTGGTGTCTCAGGCAGGATCCGGACCGGCCCATCGATTTGCCTTGTGACAAGACCTGGCCTCCCCGCCGTCAGGCGTTTGCGCGGAAAGGCCACCCGGTGGTTGCCTGCCATCCGCCACGCACTTGCACCGAGTCGGGCCGCCGCAGATCTGGACTGCGCTGCCACAGGGCGCATGTGCTGTGCCCTCCAGGCGCAAACGCCTGCGTCGTGCAAGCGCACGGGCATACCACGACGCTCCAGCCGCTGATGTCCCGGGCGAGCGACGGACGAACCGGCGCATGCTAACGCACCACTTATAGTCCGGCATTGCACTCCGCTGTCAGGATTCCCATTGCTTCAACACCTCGAGTGGTGCCGCACCTCAGTGCGTGCGCCTGTCACCATGTCTAAAACTGCAGTGCTGGCCCTGCTGTTGTGTGGACTGTTGTCTGGATGCAACAGTCTGCTGCCAGCAGCCGGACCTACCCGCAAGGAAGTGACGGCCGTGTCGAGTGTGTCGGCGCAGCCTGGGAGCGAGGCTATCCAGGTGGTCCCGGTGACCGAGACCGTCGCACGTGCGCTTCTGGCCAAGCGAAACCCCAACCTGTTCTCGGAGGAACTCGGCGACGCCCGGGTGGACACCCAGTCGGTCGGCCTTGGCGACACCATCGAACTGACCATTTGGGAGGCGCCACCGGCATCGCTGTTCGGTGGCGGGACCATTGACGCGCGGGCCGCCTCGGCCATCAGTACCTCCCGCCCGAATACCTTGCCCGAGCAGACCGTCAACTCGGAAGGCACCATTTCTGTGCCGTTCGCCGGCGTCATCAAGGTCGTGGGGAAGACGCCTCAGCAGATCGAAACCGAGGTGGCCAGTCGGCTGAAAGGAAAAGCCAACCAACCGCAGGTGCTGGCTCGGGTGGTACGCAATCCGTCGACCAATGTCACGGTACTCGGCGACGTCGCGGCAAGTGTTCGCTTGCCGCTGACCGCCCGAACTGAACGTGTGCTCGACGCCCTGGCGGCCGCTGGCGGCGCCCGCAACCCTGTCAACAAGACCACCATCCAGCTGACTCGCGGAGAGCGCGTGCTGACATTGCCGCTGGAGACCTTGATCAAGGACCCTCGGCAGAACATCAGCCTCAAGGCAGGTGATGTGGTCACAGCGCTTTTCCAGCCATACAGCTTCATCTCGCTCGGCGCGTCCGGCAAGAACGAGGAGATCAACTTCGAAGGGCCGGGTATCAGCCTTGCACAGGCGATGGGCCGCATGGGTGGACTTCAGGACAATCGCGCCGACCCGCAGGGGGTGTTCATCTTCCGTTACGAAGAGCCAAGCACCCTCCCTTGGCCCCGCCAGCCCGTCATCACCAACGCCTCGGGCAAGGTGCCCGTCATCTACACGGTGGACATGAAGGACCCCAGCAGCTTTTTCGTGATGCAGACCTTCACGATCAAGAATGCGGATTTGATCTATGTGTCAAACGCGCCTCTGGCCGAGTTCCAAAAATTTGCCAACGTGGTGTTCTCGGTTGCCTTCCCGGTACTGAACACCATTCAACTTTCCAGGTGAGTTTTACGTGAATCTCGTAGTCCCCACCACCCCAAAGACGGCCCAGCGCGGAGTGATCAAGA
>CAZAIR010000314.1:0-3436 GCA_964485225.1 uncultured Burkholderiaceae bacterium | reverse complement strand
CAACACGCTGACCAACACCAACGGCCGCGCGCTCAGCAACATCCGTGACGGCCTGAGCGCCAAAACCAGCGCCTTCGGCAGCGATGTCGACCTCGACATCGGCAACGGCTTCCGCCTGCAGAACAAGTTCAGCTGGAGCCAGAACAGCGGCCGCTTCATCGGCATCTTCCCCGGCGACGACGTGGCCGCCGCCCCGGCGGGTACCACCGTGGCCACCGGGCGCAACGCGGGCCAAGCCTTCACCGGCAACAAGTTCACCGCCGTGGTGTTCAACACCCGTGTGGACGACGCCGGGCTGCTGGCCAACGACCTGAAGCTGAGCAAGAACCTCGACCTCGGTGACGGCAACAAGCTCGGCGTGGTGGGTGGCCTCTACACCTCGGTGCAGCAACTCGACCTGACGTGGAACTTCAACCAGTACTCGCTCTCGGCGGTGGAAGAAAACGCTCAGCTGCTGAACGTGCCTGGCGTGGTCAACGGTAGCCCGGGCTTCGGCGGCTGCTGCAGCAACTTCCAGGACTCGAAGTACACGACCAACGCCCCCTACCTGGTGCTGAACCTGGAAAGCGGCGCTTTCACCGGTGATGTGAGCGTGCGCCGCGACAGCAACAAGGCCAGCGGTGCTTACTACCAAACGCTGCCGGGCTTCGGTGGCCTGGTGGCCGGCGCGCAATACAACCTGGCCGCGCCGCGGGTGATCGACTACAGCTTCGGCCGCACGTCGTACTCGGTGGGTGGCAACTACGCGCTCAACCGCGACCTGTCGGTGTTCGCCCGCTTCAGCGACGGTGCCGCCTACAACGCCGACCGCATCACCTTCTTCAACGCGGCCGACCTGGTCAACGGCAAGAGCCCGACCATCCCGGTCAACAAGGTGCGCCAGATCGAGGGCGGTGTGAAGGTGCGTGGCAACGGCATGAGCCTGTTCGCCACCCTGTTCCAGGCCAAGACCGATGAGGTCAACGTCGACGTGACCACCAACCCCATCGTGGCGCGCCAGAACAGCTTCAAGTCCAATGGCCTGGAGTTGGAAGGCTCGGCCAATTTCGGCATGTTCAACATCCTGGGCGGCCTAACCTACACCAGCGCCAAACAGGCTGATGGCCGCACGCCGAAGCGCCAAGCCAAGGTGGTCTACCAGCTCACCCCCACCGTCAACGTGAACGACGCGCTGACCATCGGTGCCGGCATCGTGGGCACCACGGCCTCGAAGGACGACGGCCCCACCGGCCCGCTGACCATCACGCTGCCGGCTTATGCGGTGTTCAACGCTTTCGTCAGCTACGCCTTCACCGACAAGGCCACGCTGACCGTCTCGGGCAACAACCTGACCGACAAGATCGCGTACACCGAGAGCAACGATGGCCGCGGCGCAGCGCGGGCCCACACCGGGCGCACCATCAAGGCGACCTTGAAGTACAGCTTCTGAGCCCGCGATGGCCGACACGCTCACCACGCTGCTGATCGGCGAAGCCCTGGTCGACCGCCTGCCCGCCGGGCCGGTGGTGGCTGGGGCACCGCTGAACGTCGCGCGGCACCTGCAAGCCCTGGGCACCACGCCCTGGCTGGTGAGCGCACTGGGCGCGGGTGATGCCGAGGGCCAGCAGGTGCAGGCCGCCATGCATGGCGCGGGTTTGCGCACCGACGGCCTGCAGCACCACGCCACCCTGCCCACCGGGGTGGTGGACGTGCACCTGCAGCCCGGCGGCGGCCACCGGTTCGAGATCGCCGACCCCAGCGCCTGGGACGGCATCGACCCGGCGGCCGCCGCCGCCGTGGCCCAGCGGGCGCAGCCCGCGGTCGTTTACTTCGGCACGCTGGCACAGCGGCACGAACCCTCGCGCAGCGCGGTTCAGGCGGTGTTGAACGCCACGCCCGCGCTGCGCTACCTCGACCTCAACCTGCGCGACGGCGTGGCCAACTTGCCCACGCTGGTCGAGGCCTCGCTGCAAGCAGCCGACTGGGTCAAGGTCAACGACGACGAACTGGCCCAGTTGCAAAGCTGGTTCGGCTTGCGTGATGCCGCCGCCCTGGTGCAGCGCTTTGGCCTGCAGCGGCTGGTCGTCACGCGCGGCGCGCAGGGCTACCAAAGCTTGAACGCGCAGGGGCAGGTGGACGCCGAGGGCCCGGGCGTGACCGCCGACCCCTACATCGACACCGTGGGCGCTGGCGACGCCTTCAGCGGCTTGCTGCTGGCCGCGCACCTGCAGCGCCGTGCCTGGGCACCCAGCCTCAGGCTCGCCAACCGTTTCGCGGCCGCCATGTGCGGCCAGCCGGGCGCTGCGCCGGCCGATGCGGCCACTTTCTATCCCCCCTGGCAAGCGGCTTTGACCGCCTTGCCGCAGGACACACCATGACCAAACCGATCCTGTCCCCCTGGCAGATCGTGAACATGAATGTCGGCTTTTTCGGCATTCAGTTCAGCTTCGGCCTTCAGCAGGCCAACATGAGCCCGATCTACCAAATGCTGGGCGCCGAGGGCAAGAACCTGCCCTTGCTGTGGCTGGCCGGGCCGGTCACGGGCCTGCTGGTGCAGCCTTTGATTGGCGCCTTGAGCGACCGCACCACCCACAAGTGGGGCCGGCGCACGCCGTACTTTTTGTACGGTGCCCTGGTTTGCAGCTTGGGTCTGGTGTTGATGCCCTTCAGCCCTGCGCTGTGGTTCGCGGCCTCGCTGCTGTGGATCTTGGACGCCGCCAACAACGTCACCATGGAGCCTTACCGCGCCTACGTGAGCGACCGCCTGCGGCCCGAGCAGCATGCGCCTGGCTTCCTCACCCAGTCGGCCTTCACGGGGCTGGCGCAGACCATGGCCTACCTCGCGCCCAGCATCTTTGTGTGGCTGGGCATGAGCAAAGACACGATCGGTGGCAACGGCATTCCGCTGGTCGTCACCACCGCCTTCATGGTGGGTGCGTTGTTGTCGTTCACCACCGTCTACTACTCGATCAAAAAGGTGCCTGAGCTGCCCCTGAGCGAGGCGGAGCTGGCCGAGCTGCGCGCCCGTCCGCGCGGCGCGGGTGCCACCCTGATGGAGATTTGGAGCGCCATCAAGACCATGCCCTTGACCATGCGCCGCCTGTGGTGGATGGCGCTGTTCCAGTGGTACGGAATGATGTGCTACTGGCAGTTCATCGTGCCCTCGGTCGCCAAGAGCGTCTTCGGCGTGACCGACCCCAAGGCGCCGGGCTATGTGGATGCCGTGCTCACCAACGGGCAGATCGGCGGCTTCTACAACTTCATCGCCTTCATCGCGGCCTTTGCCATGGTGCCGCTCACGAGGCGCTTCGGCGCCAAGATCATGCACGCCATCTGCCTGAGCGCAGCCGCGCTCGGCATGTGGATGCTCCCCAGCATCAGCGACAAGGCCATGCTCTTCATCCCCATGCTGGGCGTGGGTCTGGCCTGGGCCAGCATCATGGGCAACCCTTATGTG
>CAZAIR010000313.1:0-3449 GCA_964485225.1 uncultured Burkholderiaceae bacterium | reverse complement strand
GCAAGGCTTTCACCAAGCTGCTTTTGCCAGTGCCGCTGGGTGCGGCCACGACGAACAAATTTCCAGGGCTTTCCATCTCTAAAGGTCCTTACTCGATGTTTTGAACCTGCTCGCGCATCTGCTCGATCAGGACCTTCATTTCCACCGCGATCTCCGTCAACTCCAGCGCGGCCGACTTCGAGCCCAGCGTGTTGGCCTCACGGTGCAGCTCCTGGGTCAAGAAGTCCAGCCGCTTACCCAACTCACCGCCCTTGGTCAGCTGGCGGTCGATTTCATCCAAATGGGTGCGCAGCCGCGCCAGTTCTTCCGCCACGTCCAGCTTGATGGCTTGTGAGGCCGCCTCGGTCAGAGCCCGTTCTTGTGCGGCTTCGGGCGAGATGCTGCTGCTGGCGCTGGTCAGCGCCTCTTGCCAGCGCTCCAGAAAGCGCTGCTGCTGGCGCTGCACCACGGCCGGCACCAGCGGCTCGGCGCGCGCCGCCAGGGCGCGCAGGCCAGCGGTCTTCTCGCGCAAGATGGCGGCCAATCGCTCGCCCTCACGGGCGCGGGCGGTCAGGAGTGAATCGATCGCACTGGCGGCCAGCTCCAGCACCTCTGCATCACCCACTTGTGGGCCGCCTTGGCTCTGGCGGCACAGGCTGAGGGCTTCGTGGGCACTGAAGGGGCGGGCATCAGGCAACGCCGTCAACAGCTGAGCTTGCAGGGCCGCCAGCTGTTGCAAGGCGGCCATGGGGGCTTCGGGCAGCGCGGTGTCGGCCGTGGCCTGCCATGCCAAGCGCAGCTCCACCTTGCCGCGCCGCACCTTGGCGGCCACGCGCTCGCGCAATGCACCTTCCAGGTGCCGCCAGTCATCGGGCAGGCGCAGGCTGAGATCCAGGAAGCGTCCGTTCACGCTGCGCAGTTCGGCACCAAATTGAGCGGCAATCCCACCCGGGTTTGCAGCCAGTTGGCGCAGTGCGCTGGCATATCCGGTCATGCTGTAGACTGGCATGTATCTTTCTGGCTAGGTAATTCAGGCGCCGCCATTATGTCAAAGCCGAAACCGGCACCGCTGCCCGCAGGAACCGTGGTTGGCGGCTACCAGATCATCAAGAAACTGGCCGCCGGTGGCTTTGGCGTTGTGTATTTGGCCGAGGACCCCGACCACCATTTGGTCGCGATCAAGGAGTATTTGCCGTCGTCGCTCGCAGAGCGCTCGCCTGGTGAACTCGTGCCTCGCGTCAAGCCCGACAAGTTGCCCCTCTACCGGCTGGGCCTGCGCAGCTTCTTCGAGGAAGGGCGTTCGCTGGCTCAGATCTCGCACGCTAGCGTCGTGTCGGTGTTGAACTTCCTGCGCGAGAACGAAACCGTCTACATGGTGATGAACTATTTGCAGGGTGATACCTTGCAAGATTTCATCGTGACCGCTCGCGATTTGAAGCGCGACAAAGTGTTTCGTGAGTCGACCATTCGCTCTCTGTTCGACGAGATATTGAAGGGCCTGCGTATCGTCCATCAGCACAAGATGCTGCACCTGGACATCAAGCCCGCCAACGTCTTCATCACCAATGACAACCGCGCGGTGATGCTCGACTTCGGTGCGGCGCGCGAAGTGCTGTCGAAGGAAGGCAATTTCATCAGGCCGATGTACACGCCGGGTTTTGCGGCCCCTGAGATGTACCGCCGCGATGGATCGCTTGGCCCCTGGACTGACATCTACGCCATTGGCGCTTGCATCTACGCTTGCATGCAGGGCTACCCACCAAACGATGCGCCGCAGCGGCAAGAGAAAGACCGTCTGTCGCTGAGCCTGTCGCGCCTGCGTAATGTCTACTCCGACAACCTGATCGAAGTGGCCGAGTGGTGCATGGCGATGGACCCCTTGGCTCGGCCGCAATCCGTTTTTGCCTTGCAGAAAGAACTCGCCCGCGAGACTGAGCGCAGGTATACCAAACTCAGTTTCAGTGAGCGGTTGAAAATGCAGCTTGAGAATCTCAAAACTGGGGCGAAAGCATGAGGTTTGGGGTTTTCCAAGTCAGCCGGAAAGGCGGGCGGGAGAAAAACGAAGATCGCATGGGTTATTGCTATACCCGTGACGCGGTTCTGTTTGCGCTGGCTGACGGCATGGGCGGCCATCCGGAAGGCGAAATGGCAGCGCAGATTGCGCTGCAGACGCTTGCCGCCTTGTTCCAGGTGTCGGCCAAGCCCAAGATCGCGGATCCCGGCACGTTCCTTCGTGAGGCCGTGATGGCCGCCCACCACCAACTGCTGGGCTACGCCAAAGAGCGCGGCTTGAGTGACACGCCGCGCACCACGGTGGTGGCCTGCATCGTGCAGGGCGGCATGGCGCAGTGGGTGCACTGTGGTGATTCGCGTCTGTACATGGTGCGTGATGGTGCGCTCGTTGCCCGCACGCGTGATCACTCTTACTCTGAGCTGCAGGAAGCTTTGGGTCGTGCTGCCGATGGCAAGGTCAACCGCAATGTGTTGTTCACTTGCTTGGGCAGCCCTGGCCGCCCCATGATCGATTTGCAAGGTCCGCTGGCCTTGCGAATGAACGACCGCATCATGTTGTGTTCAGACGGTCTCTGGGGGGTGATGAGCGATCCGCGCATCGTGCAGCACCTGTCTGGTCGCATCTTGCAAGACGCCGTGCCCGATTTGGTCGAAGAGGCGCTGCGTGAAGGCGGTGCCAAAGGTGACAACGTGACGGTGCTGGCCCTGGAGTGGGAGGGCGAGGACGAGCCCGCAGCTTCCTCGGATCACCTGAGCACTCGGGGGCTGCACGAGTCGGCCTTCGCTACCACCATCGAGTCGGCCGCGCTCGAGCAGTACGAGCGCAAAGAGGCGCTCGACGAAGCTGAGATCGATGCGGCCGTCGAAGAGATCAATGCCGCGATCCGTCGCGCCAAGAAGCAAGGCTGACATGACCGATACCCACCCTGCGCAGCGCGCCGATGGCCGCCGTGCCGATCAGTTACGCGCGGTGCGCTTGCAACGCCACTACACCCGCCACGCCGAGGGCTCGGTCCTCGTCAGCTTTGGCGATACCCAAGTGCTGTGCACCGCCTCTGTGGAAGAGCGTGTGCCGCCCCACCGTCGGGGGACTGGTGGGGGTTGGGTGACTGCCGAGTACGGCATGCTCCCACGCGCGACCCATACCCGTAGCGACCGCGAAGCGGCCAAGGGTAAGCAGAGCGGCCGCACGCAAGAGATCCAACGCCTGATCGGTCGCTCGCTGCGTGCGGTATTCGATTTGGACGCCTTGGGCGAGCGCACCATCAGCCTCGACTGCGATGTGTTGCAGGCCGATGGCGGCACGCGCACTGCGGCGATCACCGGTGCTTACGTGGCGGCGTTCGACGCCTGCAGCTGGCTGCAAGCCAAGGGCCTGCTCAAAGCCTGGCCACTGCGCGATGCGGTGGCTGCGGTGTCGGTCGGGATCGTGGGCGGGGTGCCCATGCTGGATTTGG
>CAZAIR010000312.1:0-3452 GCA_964485225.1 uncultured Burkholderiaceae bacterium | reverse complement strand
CTGATAGATGATGACATAGCACATGCCCGTATCGCTCGCTTGGCATCGAACGACGGTGCCCTGAGGCTCGATCTTGTGCGTGATTCGGCCCTCGATGGGACCTTGGCACGCTGCGGCGAGGAGCAGCGGAGGAACTGCAATGCGTGAGAGAGTCAATCGACTCATTGTGCGGCCTAACGTTCGAGGTGAACGGCGCCGCGAAGTGGCGTCCGTTCCAGTGAGAGGTTCTCTGGAGCCAGTGCGGGGAACGCCTCGGTGATGTTCACCGCACACATGGTGGTACGCAACGAGCCCGTCAAATCGGCTTCGTCCACGCTGCGTCTCTGACTCGTCCGCACCAAGCTCGCTTGTGCGTGCGCGTCTGCGACGCAGCGCAAGCTAGCAGATTTTTCGCACTGTATAAACATACAGTTCGTCAACTATCCTGAAAAGTTGCTCTGAGCACTGGCTCAAGGGAACGAGTTGTAGGGAGACAGGCGCTGCCGCCTAACACCGATGCGTGCGCCCTAAATCGGCGCATCTTCTGGCGGCCAAGTGATTGATTCATAAAGTCACACCTCCCTACTTTACTGGATGTTTATCCAGTACTAAATTGCCGACAAAAGCGGCAGCCTGTTACAAACCCGACCGACCCGGCTGGGGGCACCGCTTGGGAGGCTTTCATGAACCCTGCCGCGCCCCGCTCACTGCCCGATCGTCGTTCGCTACGCCCTGCCCCGGTGGTGGAACTGCCCGCCTTGCGAGCCGTTCGACTGCTGGACCAGCTGCGCGAGCGGCTGCGAATGTTGCACTACAGCATGCGCACCGAAGAGGCGTACTTGCACTGGTGCAAGGCCTTCATTCGATTCCATGGCCGGCGGCACCCGGGCGAGATGGGAGGGCCGGAGGTGGAAGCGTTTTTGACGCACTTGGCGGCAGAGCGTGGCTTGGCACCGGCCAGCCACCGACAGGCTTTGTCGGCCGTGCTGTTCTTGTACGGCAAGGTGTTGGGGCAGCAATTGCCCTGGATGCAAGACATTGGGCGGCCGGTGCCCAAGCGCCGCCTGCCGGTGGTGTTGAGCGTGCCCGAGGTGCGGGAGGTGTTGGCACAAATGACGGGCGAACACTTGCTCCTGGCCCAGCTGCTGTACGGCACGGGTTTGCGCATCACCGAGGCCTTGCAGTTGAGGGTGAAGGACCTGGACTTTGGGCACCGGGCGGTGATCGTGCGGGAGGGCAAGGGCGCAAAGGATCGGGTGGTGATGCTGCCGCAAAGCTTGGTGCCAGCGCTGCGCGAGCAACTGGGCCGGGTACGCGTGATGTGGGCGGCCGACGTGGAGGCGAACACAGCCGGCGTGGAGATGCCCCACGCGCTGGACCGCAAATACCCGCGCATGGGTGCCTCATGGCCTTGGTTCTGGGTGTTTCCGCAGGACCACCATTCGACCGACCCGCGATCGGGCGTGGTGCGCCGGCACCACCTGTACGACCAGACCTTCCAGCGGGCGTTCAAGCGGGCCGTGCTGGCGGCCGGCATTGAGAAGCCGGCCACGCCGCACACTTTGAGGCACTCGTTCGCCACGCACCTGCTGCAAAGCGGGTCGGACATCCGCACGGTGCAGGCGCTGCTCGGGCACGCGGATGTGGCCACAACCATGATTTACACGCACGTGCTGAAGCTGGGCGGGGGCGCGGTGCGCTCGCCCTTGGACGATCTGGCCCTGCTGTGAGTGGCGCGACCGCCCGCCGACAATCGCCCCCATGAGCACCCCTACCCCCCTTCACATCGAGTTCGTCAGCGACGTGGCCTGCCCTTGGTGCGCCGTTGGCCTTTACAGCTTGCAAGAAGCGCTGGCGGAGGTGGCGCCCGAGATCCCGGTGAGCTTGCGCTTTGAGCCTTTCGAGTTGAACCCGGCGATGGGCCCCGAGGGGCAGGACGCGACCGAGCACCTGACGGCCAAATACGGCCTGACGGCGGAGCAGCTGGCGCAGAACCGCGCTGTGTTGCACGCACGCGGGGCCGAGGTGGGCTTTGAATTTGGCGGGCGCAGCCGGGTGTGGAACACCTTTGACGCGCACCGCCTGCTGTATTGGGCCGGGCTGCCGGAGCAGCAGCCGGGCACGCAGCACGCCTTGAAGCGCGCGCTGCTGCAGGCTTACCACGGCGATGGCCTGAACCCCGGCGACCCGGCCGTGCTGCGCACACTGGCCGAAGGCTTGGGCTTGGACGGCGAGGCGGTGGTGGCGGTGTTGGACAGCGACCGCTACGCCGCCGAGGTGCGCGAGGCCGAGGCCTTTTGGCAGCAGGCGGGCGTGCGGGCCGTGCCGTCGGTGGTGATCAACCGCCAGCACCTGATCTCGGGCGGGCAGCCGCCGGCGGTGTTTGCGCAGGCGCTGCGCGACATCGCGGCGCGGCCGGCGCGCTGACGACTCAGTTTTCGGGCGCGCTGCGCTCGGGGCCGGCGAAGGGGTCGGCCACGGGCACGGGCTCGTTCACCAGCGTGGGGTTGTGCCAATACCGTGGCGCTTGTGCGCGGCGGCACAGGGCCGGGCTGGGTGGGCCTGAGGCCGACCACCAATCGAAGGCGCCGCAGCCGGCGCTGGTGATGAGGGGCACGCCGGCCGCGTGGTAGCGCTGCACCACGGGCAGCGCCGGGTGGCCGTGGCGGTTGCGGTGGCCGCTTTGCGCCAAGGCCAGGCTGGGCTGCACGGCGGCGATGAAATCGGCGGTGGACGAGGTGTTGCTGCCATGGTGCGGCACCAGCAGCAGGTCGGCGGCCAAGCTGCCGGGGGCGCTGCGGGCCAGCAGCTCGGCCTCCTGAGGGGCTTCGATGTCGGTGGTGAGCAAGGCGGTGCGGCCTCGGGCGTCTTGCACCTGCAGCACGCAGGCGATGGCGTTGGTGGTGGGGTTGGTGCCACGCGCAACGCCAACGGGCAGCGGGTGCAGCCAGCGCAAGCGCACGCCGCTCCACTGCCAGCTGTGGCCGGCTTCGCAGGGCCGCACGCGGGGGGCCAACGGGTGGCCGGGCGGCAGGCTGCCGAGCACCTCCCCTACCGGCAGACCGGCGGCGACGCTGGCGGCACCGCCGCTGTGGTCGCTGTCGGCGTGGCTGATGGCCAGCACGTCCAGGCGGCGCACGCCGTGCGCGCGCAGCAGCGGCAGCACGGTGCGGCTGCCGGCGTCGTGCCCCACGGGGCCCCAGCGCGGGCCGGCGTCCAGCAGCAGGTTGTGCTGGGCGGTTTGCAGCCACACGGCACTGCCCTGCCCCACGTCGATCACCATCAGGCGGAAGCTGCCCGCTTCGGGGCGCAGCGGGCTGTACATCAGCATCGGCAGCCAGCACAGCAAGCCCAGCGCACGCCACAGCCGCGGGCCGCGCAGCAGCGCCAAGGCGGTGCCGGCCAAGGCCAGGGCCATCAGGCCAGCCGGGGCTTGGGGCAGTGCCAGCACCGCCCAAGGCGAGGCGGCCAAT
>CAZAIR010000311.1:0-3453 GCA_964485225.1 uncultured Burkholderiaceae bacterium | reverse complement strand
TCCAGCACCCGCGGGCCGGCCAGCGCGCCTTCTTTGGTGACGTGGCCCACCAGCACCATGCTGCAGCCGCTGGCCTTGGCCGCGCGGGTGAGCAGGGCCGAGCACTCGCGCACCTGGGCCACGCTGCCGGGGGCGCTGGTCAGCTGCTCGGTGTAAACGGTCTGGATCGAGTCGATCACGCAGAACGCCGGTTCCTCGGCCGCCAGCGTGGCCAGGATGCGCTCGAGGTTGATCTCGGCCAGCACCCGCACCTGCGTGCCGGGCAGGCCCAAACGCCGCGCGCGCATGGCCACTTGGGCGCCGCTCTCTTCGCCGGTCACGTACAGCACCTTGAGGTTGCGGCTCAGGCTGTCCAGCGCCTGCAGCAGCAGCGTGCTTTTGCCGATGCCGGGGTCGCCGCCAATCAGCGCCACGCCGCCGGGCACGATGCCGCCACCCAGCACGCGGTCCAACTCGTCCAAGCCGGTGGGCGTGCGCGCGGTCTCCACCGCTTCGATTTCGCTCAGCGTGGCCACGGCGCTGGTCTTGGCCAGGGCCTGGAAGCGGTGGTTCTTGGCGCCGCCGCTGGGCTCGGCCACGCCCTCGATGAGGGTGTTCCAGGCGCCGCAGCCCGGGCATTTGCCCAGCCATTTGGCGCTGGTGGCGCCGCACTCGCTGCAGGTGTGAATTGTTTTGTCTTTGGCCATTGGGGCGGATTCTCTGAGGGTTTGCGATGAGGCAAGCCCGCCCCGCCCAACCCGGCAAGGCCACCGTGCCGTGCCTCAGAATCGAGCGACCCGTGCTTGACCCGTTGGAGATGCCCTGTGATCTTTGATTTCATTCCCGAAAGCACCCGCGCCGCCGGCCTGGGCGCGCTGATGAAAGGCGCCGGCAAGGTCACGCGCTACATCCCCATCCCTCAGCCCACCTTGCTGGTGGGCGACGGCGCCAGCGTGCGCTTGGGCGAAGCGGTGGCGGGCTTTGGCCACAGCCAAATCCTGATCGTGACCGACGCCATGATCGCCAAGCTGGGCCTGCTCAAAGGCCTGACCGATGCGCTGACCGAGGGCGGTGCGTCCTTCGTGGTGTTCGATGAGATCACCCCTGACGCACCCATCCCGCTGATCGAGCGCGGCATCGCGTTCTTCAAGGAACACGGCTGCGACGCCATCGTGGCCGTGGGTGGTGGCTCGTCGATCGATGCGGCCAAGGCCATTGCGATGGCCGTGCCCAACCCCAAGCCGCTGCGCAGCCTGGCCGGCTACTTCAAGGGCCGGCGCAACCCCATCACGCTGTATGCGGTGCCCACCACGGCGGGCACAGGTTCAGAGGTGACGGTGGCCGCCGTGATCTCCGACCCCGAGCACGAAGACAAGGTCGTCATCGTCGACCCCCGCCTGGTGCCGCGCATGGCCGCGCTGGACCCCGGCCTGATGACCGGCCTGCCGCCGCACATCACCGCCGCCACCGGCATCGATGCGCTGACGCACGCGGTGGAAGCCTTTGTCGGCAACTGGGCCACGCCCTTCACCGACGGGCTGGCGCTGGCCGCCGTGGGCTTGATCTTTGGCAACCTGCGCACCGCGTACCGCGACGGCAAAAATCTCGCTGCACGCGAAAAGATGGCGCTGGCCAGCACCTACGCCGGCATGGCCTTCACGCGGGCCAACGTGGGCTACGTGCACGCCATCGCCCACCAGTTCGGTGGCAAGTACCACACGCCCCACGGCTTGGCCAACGCCATGATGCTGCCCAAGGTGATGCGCTACTCGGCCCCGGCCATCATCGACCGCCTGGCCCTGTTGGCCGTTCGCGCCAAGATGGGCGAAGAGGGTGAGCACCCCGAGACCTTGGCCGAGAAGTTCCTTGATGCCATCGAGGCTTTGAACCACGACTTGGGCATCCCCACCGAACTGGAAGCGCTGCGCGAGGCCGACATCCCTGACCTGGCCCGCGCCGCTTGCCACGAAGCGCATGTGGGCTACCCCGTGCCGCGCTACATGACCCAAGAGGTGTGCGAGGGCCTGATCCGCAGCCTCTTGCCCAAGCCCGCCCCGAAAAAGACCCCCGCCAAGAAGGCGGCTGCCAAGTCGACGCCGAAACCTGCCGCCAAGAAGCCACGCAGCGCCTGAACCCGCCCAAGGAGAGCCCCGCATGAAAAAAGTCGTCACCGTCACCCTCGGCTCCTCGGAGCAGGATTTCACTTTCACCACCCCCTTCCTAGGCCAGAAGTTCGAGGTCACCCGCCTAGGGGCCGACAACGACACGGGCAAAGCCTGGGAGCTGATGCGCCGCCACCAAGCCACGGCCGATGCGATCGGTCTGGGCGAGATCGGCGACCACTACCAAGTGGGCCTGCGCACGGTGGTGAACAAGGAAACAGAGCGGCTGCTCAACGTTGTGACCCGCGTCCCCGCCACCAGCGGCGCCACTTTGCGCCGCTTGCTGCAAGTGCGCGCCGTGCGCCATGTGCAGCACGCGCTGGGCAACTACTTCAACAACAACAAGGTGCTGTTCCTGTCGGGCATGCGCAATTACGACATGGCCGTGGCCCTGTCCGATTACACGCCCAACCTGAGCTTCGCCGACGCCCTGTTTGCCACCGGCGCGCCGGCCATGCTGGGCTCGCTGGAGCAGTTGGAGCTGTTCGCCAAGGGCAGCAAGTGGGTGCTGCAAGGCGGCTCCCGCGAGATGTTGGAGTCCTCACTGTCCAGCTTCAAGCGCAAACGCGCGGTGACGGCAGTGGCGGATGCGCACGTCATCGTGGGCACCTTCGCCGAGCTGAAGGCCGTGGGCAACCCGGCCAACTTGGCCGGCAAAACCATCATCACTTCGGCGGTGGATGCTGAGCGCCAGAAGTTCTTCAAGCTCTGCAAGGTCAACTTGGTGATCGACGTGTCGCCCAAATTGTTCGACCAAGTGGTGGGCGTCAACACCGTAGAGGCCATGATCTTGGCCAGCCTGGGCAAGTCGCCCGAAGAGGTTTCGGACGACGATTTCACCGAGATCCTCGATGAGCTCAAGATCGTGCCGCGCCTGCTGCACCCGACCGGCAAGTTCCGCAACATCCGCCGCTTCGCCTTCGTCATCCACCCCTTGAGCCAAGAGTTCATCCGCAAGGGCCTGCCCATCCCCAAGGGCACGCCCAAGTTTGTGATGGACAAGGTCGAGACCCTGGCGGCGCACATGCCGCCGATGGTCTATTGCAAGATGGAAAACATCATCAGCCCGACCGGCGCCGAGGCCGAAGGCTGGCTGATCAGCGTGGGCGGCACGCCCAAAGAGATGCTGGCGCGCAGCCCCGAGTTCACCTACCGCCGCCTGCTGCAAGCGGCCGAGATTGCGCAGAAGTTGGGCGCGCAAATCATGGGCCTGGGCGCCTTCACGAAAGTGGTGGGCGACGCCGGCATCACCGTGGCGCGCCGCGCGCCGCTGCCCATCACCACGGGCAACAGCTACTCGGCCTCTGGGGCG
>CAZAIR010000310.1:0-3492 GCA_964485225.1 uncultured Burkholderiaceae bacterium | reverse complement strand
GGCCGTTACAAATCAGGTCAATGAAATCAACTACTTGGAGGGAGTTTCTTGAGAGCCCTCAATCTCGTCGTCATACGGATGCCTCAAGAGAATGGAGTTGATCTCATCTTCCTTGCGCTTGGCCCATTGCTGATTGCACAAGTTCATCAATTCAATTTCCTTAGCGAAGAGAAGTCGCCGAAAGCTCTGACCCGGAACACGATTCTTAAGCTCAAATCCCGACGCGATATCAAAGATCAAGTCCGACACGAACCAATATGTGACCTCACGCGGGTCACTTGAGTTGCGTCTCTCAAGTTCTGCCCCTCGCTCAGTAACGACATACGAAAGGACTTCGCCCATCTGCTCAAGATGAGCAGATCCATCGTGGCCCGGCGATGTTCGAAGTCTTGGTTTGACATCCAGAACAGCGCAGCACCTCGCAAACTCCTGATGCACCGCGTTCGCAAGTTCTCTATTCATGAGGGCTAACGTGTTCTCGGGGGACAGGCAGCGCCGCTTATGCAGCCTTGGTGCGCCCTACAACCGACCGGTGGATGCCCTCTAACCGATTGATCCATAAGACTTCTCTGCCCCCGGCTGCCGCCCTAACCAGCCATTGAAAATCTGGCAAAAGCGGCGCGTTGTTACAAGTTCTCGGCGCTCAGAAACGGCCGCAGTGAAGCCCAGATGATGCCAGTCCGATGCCGTCTGAATCCGGTGAAGCCGGGCGTGCAGGCGCCCACCGTTCAGCGGTGCCCGACACCCTGCAGCCGCTGACGCGCTTCACCGCCCGTCGCCCCCATCTGCATTCCATCGCCCCCAAGCCCGCGCGCATCGCGCTGCCCTGGGCGGGCGGCGGTCGCTCGAACACACTGTGCTACATCACCAACACACCGCACGTGGAGTGACCCGATGCACAACCCTTGGAATGACAGCGCGCCGATCTACCGGCAACTGGCGCAACAGCTCGCAGGTCAGCTGCTGGATGGCGATCCGCCGGAGGGGCAGCCCATGCCCTCGGTGCGGACCCTGGCCCAGCAGTACCTGATCAACCCCCTAACCGTGAGCCGGGCGCTGCAAAGCTTGGTGGACGAGGGCTTTCTGGAGCCGCGCCGGGGGATGGGGATGTACGTGACGGAAGGCGCCCGGCTGCGCCTGATGCGCAGTGAGCGCGACACCTTCATGCGCGACGAATGGCCGGTGCTGCGCGAACGCCTGCGCCGGATGGGCCTGAGCGCCAAAGATTTGAACTGGGAGAGCCACTGATGAGCAACAACCTGATTGAAGCCCGCGACCTGACGCTGCGCTACGGCCGCAAGAAAACCGCAGTGGACCGTGTGTCCTTCGAACTGCCCAAGGGCCGCGTGGTGGGCCTGCTGGGCCACAACGGCGCCGGCAAAACCAGCCTGATGAAGGCGCTGGTGGGCCTGAAGGGCGGGGAGGGCAGCTTGACGGTGCTGGGCCGCAGCCCAGTGAAGGACCGTGCCGACCTGCTGACCGAGCTGAGCTACATCCCCGACGTGGCGGTGCTGCCGCGCTGGGCGCGGGTGCACGAGCTGATCACCCTGATGAGCGGCCTGCAGCCCAAGTTCAGCGCCGAGCGCGCCCGCCAGCTGCTGCGCCGCACCAGCGTGGGCCTGAACGACAAGGTGAAGAGCTTGAGCAAGGGCATGGTGGTGCAGGTGCACTTGGCGCTGATCGCCGCCATCGATGCCAAGCTGATGATCTTGGACGAGCCCACGCTGGGCCTGGACGTGATCAGCCGCAAGGGCTTTTACGAGATGCTGATCGATGAGTGGTGCGACGGCGAGCGCAGCGTGCTGATCAGCACCCACCAGGTGGAAGAGATCGAGGCGCTGCTGACCGACGTGCTGATGCTGGACGAAGGCAAGCTGGTGCTGAACCTGAGCCTGGAGGCGATCGAAAGCCGCTTCCACGCGCTGAGCCACCACCCCGAAGCCGCCGATGCCGTGGCCGCCGCCCACCCGCTGCTGCGCTACCGCGCCAACGGCGGCATGCCCGCGGCCTTGTTCGACGGCCCGCCGCCCGAGCACCTGGCGCAAAGCGGCCAGCGCTTCCGCCCCAGCCTGGTGGACCTGTTCGTGGCCCTGACGCGCAAGCCCGAGATGGCCCCGCGCAACTGAGTACCGGAGACCGACATGACTTTCAATCTGACGCGATTCAAAACCCTGCTGCTGCGCGAGTGGCTGCAAAACCGCTGGATCTGGGCCGTGGTGGTGAGCACCTTGCCGATGCTGATGCTGGTGGTGATGCCCTTCGGCGAAGTCAAGATGTTGCCCAACACGCCCGTGCAGCTGGTGGCTGGTGTGGTCATTGCTTTGAGCGCCGTGGTGGCGGTGCTGGCCGCCTGGGCCACGGTGCTGTTCATGGCGCCGGGCCTGGCGCGGCGCGACAGCCAAGACCGCTCGATCGAGTTCTGGCTCTCGCTGCCCAGCACGCACCCTGAGCACGTGGGGGCGCAGTACGTGTCGCACGCGCTGCTGTTCCCGCTCGGGGCCTTGGCGGCGGGTGTGGGCTTTGGCTTGGTGCTGATGCCCATCATCTTGCTCAAGTGGCAGGGCATGGCCGCGCTCACGGCAGTCGACTGGCCGGGCCTGCTGGCCTGGCTGGGCGGCGCGGCGGCTTCCGCTGTGCTCAGCCTGCTTTTGGCAGCGCTGTGGCTGTCGCCGGTGGTGATGGTGCTGATGGCCACCTCGGCCTGGGTCAAGCGCTTGGCGCTGCCCTTGCTGGCCATCGTGGCCACGGCCCTGGCCAACTGGCCCACCACGGCACCCGTGGTCCGGGCGGCGATGGTGAATTACGGCAAAACGGTGGGCGCGTTGTTCGATGGCCCAGTGCGCGTGTTCTTCAGCGAATGGACCAACACGATCAACGGGCTGGAGTTGGCGCCGCAAACGCCGCTGGGCTTTGCGCAAGGTGCGCTGACCGACCTGGCCAGCCCGCAGTTCGCGGTGTCCATCGCGGTCGCCTTGCTCGCGGCTTTTGCCCTGGTGCTGCGCCGCCAACGCGGCTGAAGCCCGGCCGTTCAGGCCATGAAAAAAGCCCGGCAGTGCCGGGCTTTTTCTTTGGGGCGGCGGTGTCAGCCGGCGGTCGGCGCCAGCGGCGGCGTGCCCAGCTTGGCCGTCACTTCCTTGCGGAAGCGGTTCAGCTCTTGCACGCTGGCAAAGCTGCGCTCCATCAGCAGCGACAGGTTGTGCAGGATGCGGTCCACCACCTTGGTTTCCCACACGGCGTCGAACTGGATCTGCTGGCTCAGCCACTGCTCCAGCCATTCGGGGTCGGGCAGGCGGCTTTGCACCGTGTCGCGCGGGAAAAGCTTGGCGTTCACGTGCAGGTTGGTGGGGTGCAGCGCTTGCGCGGTGCGGCGCGCGCTGGCCATCAGCACACCCACTTTGGCGAAGGCGGCGCGGGCTTCGTCGCCGAAGCGCGTCAGTGCTTGCTTCATGTAGCGCAGGTAGGCACCGCCGTGGCGGGCTTCGTCGCGGGCCA
>CAZAIR010000309.1:0-3498 GCA_964485225.1 uncultured Burkholderiaceae bacterium | reverse complement strand
TCCAGCGCAGCGTGGTAGCCGGGGGCAACCATCAGCTCGCTCCAGGTCAGCGGCGCGGCTTGCGGCAGCAAGGCCAAGCGCCGGTACTCGCTGTCTTCATCGGGCCGCCACAAACCGCTGGCGTGCGCAGCCTGCAAGCCGGCCAGCAGCTCGTCGATGGCTGCACCGCCGTCCACCGGCGCGGCGTTGCACAGCATCACCAGGTCGCAGCCGGCTTGTAGGGCGGCTACCGCCGCCTCGGCCAAGCCCACCCGCTGGCCATCCAGCTCGCGGGCGCCGGCCATCGAGAGGTCGTCCGAAAAGATCGCGCCGTGGAAACGCAGCTGCTCGCGCAGGATCTCTTGCAACCAGCGCGACGAAAAACCCGCCGGGCGGCTGCACACCTTGGGGTAGACCACGTGGGCCGGCATCACAGCGCCCATCACGCCGCCCAGCCAGCCGTAGGGGGCAGCATCGTCAGCCAAGATGGCTTTGAGGCTGCGGCCATCGACAGGGAGCTCAAAGTGACTGTCGGCCTTGACGAAGCCATGGCCGGGGAAATGCTTGCCACAGGCTTGCATGCCGCCCATCAACAGGCCGTGCATCAGGCTCTTGGCCAGCAGGGCCACCACGCGCGGGTCGCGGTGGAAAGCGCGATCGCCGATCACGGAGCTGCCGCCGTGGTCGAGATCGAGCACCGGTGTGAAGCTGAAGTCGATGCCACACGCGCGCAGCTCCAACGCCAGCACCTGGCCGCAGGCCGAGGCCGCGGCGGTGGCGCGCAGCGCGTCGTCCATCCACAGCTCACCCAGGGTGCGCATGGCGGGCAGGTGGGTAAAGCCGTCGCGCGCCATGCGCTGCACGCGGCCGCCTTCGTGGTCGATGGCGATCAGCACATCCGGGCGGATGGCTTTGATCTCGGCGGTCAGCGTGGTGAGCTGGGCGCGGCTTTCACAGTTGCGGCCAAACAGGATCACGCCGCCGGTCAGGGGGTGCTTGAGGCGGTGACGGTCGGCAGCGTCCAGCGTGGTGCCGGCCACATCGATCACCAGGGGCGCGTGCGGGGTGGCTTCAAGCATGCTCATCCTCGGGTTTGCAACAACACGGTGGCGGCGGCCATGCCGCGCTCGTCGGTCAGGCTGACCATCGCGGTCAGGCCCTGCGCTTGCATCCACTCGGCCAACTCGCCGTGCAGGTGCAGTTGCGGGCGCCCTGTGGCGTCGGGCAGCACCTCGCAGGCGTGCCAGCTCATGGGCTTTTGCATGCCGGTGCCCAGCGCTTTGCCGAATGCCTCTTTGGCGGCGAAGCGCGAGGCCAAAAAGGCCACGCCACGGGCCTCGGCCCCTGCGCGGCGGGCACGGAACACGGCCATCTCGCCCTCACCCAGCACCTTGGCGGCAAAGCGCTCGCCGTGCCGCGCCAGCGCGGCTTGCACCCGGGCGATCTCGCACAGGTCGAGCCCCAAGCCCACCACCTCAGCCACCCGCGCCCCCCGCATTTGCGCGTTCGGGCGCATAGGCGTGCTGGATGCAGGCCAGGTACTGGCGCACGGTCTCGGTGTAGCCCAGCTCCAGCGCATCGGCCACCAAGGCGTGGCCGATCGACACCTCTTGCACGCCAGGCACTGCCCGCAAGAAGGGCGTGAGGTTGTCGCGGTTCAGGTCGTGGCCGGCGTTGACGCCCAAGCCCACGCGCAGGGCAGCCTCGGCCGTGGCCACGTAGCGGGCCAGCTGGGCGGCTTGGTCGGCAGAGCCAAAGGCAGCGGCATAGGGCTCGGTGTACAGCTCCACCCGGTCAGCACCCAAGCCCGCCACGGCCTCCATGGCAGCCGGTTCGGGGTCCATGAACAAGCTCACCCGCACACCCAAGGCTTTGCACTCGGCGATCAACGGGCGCAAGCGCTCAGCGTCAGCAGCGATGTCCCAGCCATGGTCGCTGGTGCTTTGCGCCACGCTGTCGGGCACGAAAGTGGCCTGGTGCGGACGCACCGCGCGCACCAACTCCATCAAGTTGTGCGTGGGGTTGCCCTCGATGTTGTACTCAACATGCGGCCAGGCCTGCAGCAGCGCGGCCAGGTCGTGCACATCGTGCGGGCGAATGTGGCGTTCATCGGGCCGCGGGTGCACCGTGATGCCTTGCGCTCCGGCCAACAAGCAGGCCTCGGCGGCCTTCACCACACTGGGGATCCCCAGGTGCCGTGTGTTCCGAAGCAGCGCAACTTTGTTGACGTTGACCGACAGCGCGCAGCGTGCGTCGGTGGCGTAGGGACTGAGCAGTGGGTTCATGTCTGGAGCAGGTCGTGGGCTTGGTGCAGCACCTCGCGGCTGCGCAGCGGCTGGTGGCCAAGATGGTAGTGGAGCACCCCACGCAAAGCACCCTTGAGTGCGCTGCGCTCCGAACTGGCCGCCACCACCTGCGCCCGCTCGGCCAAGCTGCCACGCAAGCCCAGCCACAGCGCACCGCTCAGGCCATCGGCCTGCGCCACCAAGCCCAGTTCGGGCGACAAGGTGTAGCGCCCCTCAGGCCGCAGGGGCGCTTGGGTCACGCTGTCCACACCCAACTCGGGCAGCCACCCAAGGCCGTCCAGCAAAGCCAGCTCAAACGCGCGCAGATACGGCTCCGGCGCCTGACCCGGCAGCGCGATGGCGGCGATGGCCTGCGCATACGCATCCCACAGCGCAGGCTGAGGCTGCGCGCGCTGCAGCAAGCGCATCAACAACTCATTCAAGTAGTAGCCCGCCAGCAGCGCAGCGCCCACCGGCATCGGGTGGCTGGCCACCCACTCGGCATACCGCAGGTTATGAATGTCCGCCGCCTCGTCGGCCTTGGCCTTGGCCAGCTGCAGGTTCAGCGCCTGCATCGGCAGCAATACGGCCCGCAACTGCGAGGTAGGCCGCTTCGCACCCTTGGCCACCAAAGCCAAACGCCCCGCTTCGCGCGTGAACACGTCCAGCACCAAGCTGGTCTCGCTCCAGTCGTAAGCGTGCAGGATGTAAGCCTGAAGCCCAGGACTGCGCGTCACCATGACACAGCGAGCGCCAGCGATGCGCCCGAACGGTGGGGCAGAGGCCGTAGCGAGCGGGCGCTGGGGGGCTGGAGGAACGGAACCGTACCCAGGTACGGTGAGTACCGGATGGCCGCCCAGCGCCCGCGCAGTAGGCCTATGCCCCGCCGTTCATTCGTAGCCATAGGAGCGGAGGTGCTCTTCGTTGTCGGCCCAGCCGCCCCGCACCTTGACCCACATCTCCAAGAACACCTTGCTCTCGGTCAGCCGCTCCAGCTCTTGGCGCGCCTCGCTGGCGATGCGCTTGAGCCGCTCGCCGCCGTTACCGATCACCATGCCCTTGTGCGCCTCGCGCTCCACCACGATGGTGGCAGCGATGCGGCGCAGCTGGCCGCCCTCTTCCTCGATCCACTGCTCGATGACCACGGTGCAGCTGTAAGGCAGCTCGTCACCGGTCAGACGGAACAGCTTCTCGCGGATCAGCTCGCTGGCCAGGAAGCGCTCGCTGCGGTCGG
>CAZAIR010000308.1:0-3510 GCA_964485225.1 uncultured Burkholderiaceae bacterium | reverse complement strand
TCCTGCCCGACGTGAAGGTGCAGTGCGACCAATGCCACGGCGCCCGCTTCAACCCCGAGACCCTAGCCGCGCGCTGGCGGGGCAAGAGCATCGGCGACGTGCTGACCATGCCGGTGGACGAGGCCGTCGAGTTCTTCGGCGCCATGCCGGCCATCGCCCACCCACTCAAGCTCTTGCAGGACGTGGGCCTGGGCTACCTCACCCTGGGCCAGCCCTCGCCCACGCTCAGCGGCGGCGAGGCCCAGCGCATGAAGCTCGTGACCGAGCTGGTGAAGGTGCGCGACGACGTGCGCCGCCAAAAGCAACCGCACACCCTCTACGTGCTGGACGAACCCACCGTGGGCCTGCACATGAGCGACGTGCAGCGCCTCATCAAGGTGCTGCACCGCTTGGTGGATGCCGGGCACTCGGTGTGGGTGATCGAGCACGACCTCGACCTGATCGCCGAGGCCGACTGGGTGCTGGACCTCGGCCCTGAGGGCGGCACGGGCGGTGGCCGCTTGGTGGCGGCCGGCACGCCGGAGGCGCTGGTGGCGGCCGGTACGCACACAGGGGTGGCCTTGGCGTCGGTGTTGGCGCGGTGAGGCTGTGGCGGTGCGCGGCGGCCCTGCGCGCAGCCGCCTCTCCATGAGTTCTGTGCCCCTTGACGGTCGTTGCGTTCCCTATGCCCCAACCCACCTCCCACTTGGACGACGCCGCTGTCTCGCGTGTGATCGAAATGGCTTGGGACGACAGCATCCCGTTCGAGGCCATTCGTCTGCAGTTCGACAAGTCCGAGGCTGATGTGATCGCCCTGATGCGTCGCATGCTCAAGCCTTCATCGTTCCGCCTGTGGCGCCAGCGCGTGCGGGGGCGCTTGGCCAAGCATGCGGCTTTAGCGCACCGGCCTGACAGGCGCAGCCGCGCCCCCGCCTAAGCCCACGCGATCGACTTCGGAGTAAGCCCGCCCATGCCCACCAACGCACGCATTGAACTGCGCGATTTCGCGCTCAACACCCAGATTGGCACCTACCTGCCGGGCGACACCGTCCCCGACCGCCACGTGCTGGACCTGACGCTGTGGATCGCACCGGATTTGGTGCTGATTGACCAAGACGGCATGGCGCACGTGTTCGATTACGACCCCTTGGTGGCCGAGATCGAAGCCTTGGCGCAAGACGGCCTCTACGCAACACAAGAGCGCTTGATGACGCGCATTGCGCAGGCGTGTGCACGCCACCCCGCCGTGCAGGCGCTGGACATCGCTTTGCGCAAAGCGCCCGTTCGGCCCACAGGCGGCACCCTAGGGGTGCGCCTGGCGCTGGATGCGCAGCAGCTGAAAGCCCTGCGGGCCCGCCCGGTTCAGGGTCTCAGCAACGCGCCAGCTGGGGCCTGACGGTCCGAAAGGCCGCTCAGCGGCCAGCGGCCTTTGTAGGGTTTCGGCACCACCACGCCCCACGGCAAGGCAACATGCGCCCCGCTGTTGTCCCCGCTACCTTGTTGCCTTCCCATGAAAAAAATCCCCCGCCAGTTGCTCCGCGTGTTCGTCACCGGCCTGCTGGCTGCGCTGCCGCTGGCCGCCACCGTGTTCGTGTTCGCGTGGGCTTTCTCCTTGCTGCGCAACTGGGTCGGGCCCTCCAGCCCCTTTGGCCAGCTGCTGCGGCAGATCGGTCTCGGCGTGGCCGAGTCGGAGCTCATCGGCTACCTCGCCGGCATGGCGCTCACCGTGGGTGCCATCTTGGTGCTGGGCCTGCTCACTGAGCTGGGCTTGCAGCGCGGCCTGGTGCGCTTGGTGGACACGGTGATGCGCCGCATCCCCCTGGTGCGCACCGTCTACGACCTGGTGCAGCGCTTCGTGAAGCTGATGTCCCAAAAAGAGGAAGATGGCACGCGCGCCATGCGCCCGGTCTGGTGCCACTTCGGCGGCCGTGAGGGCGCACACAGCGCGGTGCTGGGCCTGCAAAGCGCGGCCGAGGCCGTGCTGGTGGACGGCAAACCTTGCCTGATCGTCCTGGTGCCCACAGCGCCGGTGCCGGTGGGCGGCGGCCTGCTGTTCGTGCCCGTGGAGTGGGTGACACCGGCCGAGCTGAGCGTCGAGGCCATCACCAGCCTGTATGTGAGCATGGGCGTGACGGCGCCGCAGTACCTGAAGGCGGCGCCGGCGCGCTGAAACGCGATGCGTGCAGGTCCGTCACATCAGCAGCTTGGGGTTAAAGGCGAGACCCCGAAGCTTGAATTGACGGAGGCGTTAGCCTTCCAATCGACCACCCGACGCGGCAAATCGTCCGCGAATAGAAGCAGCGAAAACAGATTTGCACCGTGTAGATTAATCACCAAGCGCAAATCACTTTAGAGGCCTATTTGCGCACACGAACAAGGCGGGTGTAGTCAACGCCTTCAACTGGTTGCAACAGCATGAGCTTGCCATCATTCATGTGTTGCATGTAGGAAACTATGCCGGCACCAAGGCCAGCGCCTGCACCGGTAGCGGCAGGCCCCGCCGTAGGTGCTGCAGTTTGAGCGATTTGCACCGTGGCCGTTGCATCTGCAGATGCAGACGACGTCATGTAGTAGTAGACGCGGTATTTCATCGGCGCTGGAGGCTTAGTGATGTATATGCCTCCAGGGTAGTTGGCCTTCAGATGGCGGAAGCAGTTGCCTGGCCCACGATAGAAGACGCCCGAAGCGTCCTCGAGTTCTGCCTTGTACTCGCCAGCGCAGAGAGAAATCTGACCGTCGTATAAAGAAATTTGGCTCACATCCAAGGTTGCAGATTGCTCAGCCTTGACGAGTTTGGTGGGATCAAGCGCGTCCGGGGCAGTGACGCATGCGGTGAGTGTGATTGCGACAACGAGGGCGGTGAGGATCTTCATGTGGAGCGGTCGTGCAGTACTGTTAACGTGCAAGCTCAGCGGGCGGCGAAACCGTCCGCTGGAGCGACAAGTTGGGCCTCGGCAGTTGCCAAGACCGCACTGGCCTTGGCCATAAGCGGAGAGTGATCCACCGCGCCCAAGTTGGAGACGAAGCCGAACTCGCCAGTCTTCCGAAAGTGTTGAACCCACTCCTGCAGCTCGGAAAGCAGCCAATCAGGGCAACTATCGAGGACAGCAACGTCTCCGGTCTCCGCGAGGCGGCGTACAGCGGCGAATGTGCCGCCCATCCGGGACTGGCGGTCGCACAGAAATCCATACTCGCGCTCAATGCGATACGCGGATTCAACCGCATCGTTGATCTCAGAGTCCATGGAATTCCCCGTATGCCCAACGTGATTCGAGGAGACAGCCGTTGCTGGATAACGCAGTGATGTGCTGGATAAAGCAGCACCGGTTATGAGGTGCAAGTGCTTGAAAGAGCTCGGCTTGCTGATGCATTGACTGTGTTTTCATCCAGAACCTTACTGCCGCCTAACGTAGCTGGTGGAAGAGTAGGTCGACAGGCTGTGAGGCGCTGCCCAATGGACGCTCTTGATGTCGGCAGAGCCACTTTTGTCCCGCATACGGGCATCCCGTGGGGCTGCATCGGCTTTGGGTC
>CAZAIR010000307.1:0-3529 GCA_964485225.1 uncultured Burkholderiaceae bacterium | reverse complement strand
GCCCAGCACACCCACGGCGCAGGCGCCCAGCAGCGCCACTTGGGGCCAGCCGGCCCACAGCACGTCGGCGGCCAGCAACTCGGCCATGCGTTCACGGCCATGCGGGTCCACGCGGGCTGCCAGCAGCGCGGCGCAGGCGCAGGCCACGTACACCAGGCCGATCAAGGCCTCGCGCTGTTGGGGCCAGCGCCGCGCCAAGCCGGCCACCACAGCCGCTGAGGCCAAGGCCCCGGCGGCGCTGGCGGCTTGGGCCAGCCACCACGCAGGGTGGTCCACCACGGCGGCGATGGCCAGGGCGGCGGCCGCAGCGGCTTGTGCCACGGCGAGGTCGATGAACACCACGCCGCGGCGCAGCACTTGTGCGCCCAGTGGGGCCAGGGCCAGCAAGCCCAGGGCCAAGGCCAAAGCCGGGGCGAGGAACCAAAGGTCGGCCATTCAGCGCAGCTTCAAGAGGCCGTCCACCACGGCGTCCATCCAGCTCAGCAGGCCGTCTTGCCCCGCGTCTTCGGGCACGGTGGCTGGCAGCACCAGCAGGGGCACTTTCAGCTGGCTTTCCAGCCAACGGGCAGGCCGTGGGTCTTGGTACGTGGTGAGCACGATGCCGGCTGGCGGCTGGGCCTTCAGGCCTTCCAACAAGCGCTGCAAGTGGCCCGGCGTGGGGGCCATGCCGGGCTTGGGCTCCAGGTCGGCCAGCTGCACCATGCCCAGCCAGCGCCACACGTAGCCAAAGCTGCTGTGCTGGGCGGCCACGCGTTTGCCTTTGAGCGGCGCAGCGCGGCGCTCCCACTCGGTGATGCGGGCCTTCCACACGGATTCGAACGCGGCCAGGCGCTGGGCGATGCCGGTCTTCTCGCTGGGCTGCAAGGTTTGCAGCTCTTCGGCCAAGGCCTGGGCCACTTCCAGCAGCTTGTGCGGGTTGGTGTGCAGGTGGGGGTTGCCTTCGGCGTGCACATCACCCGCCCACGGGCTACCGATGGCGCCGGGGTTGGGGTCGATCAGCTCCACGTGGTCGGCGGCCTCAAACAGGCGGCGGCCGCCACCGGCGCGCTGCTGCAGCATGGGCAGCCAGCCGGCCTCCAAGCTGGCGCCGGTGCACACCGCCAGGTCGCTGCTGCGCAGCTGGGCGATGAGGCTGGGGCGGGCCTCGATGTGGTGCGGGTCCTGCCCCGCGTGCGTGGCCACGTGCACCGTGGCTTTGGGCAGCAGCACGCGGGTCAGCGCTGCCCATTCGGGCTCGCACGCGAAGACAGTGAAGGCCTGGGCCCCGACCGAGGCCAGGGCCAGCAGCCCCGCCGCCAGGGCCTTAGAAGCTGTGCGCACCGTGGGCCCCGAGGGCGATCACGTACTGCAGCTGCACCGTGCGCTTGGAGGCGCCTTCGATCTCTTGCGCGCCGCTTTGCTTGGCCACTTGCAAGCGCAGGCTTTGCATGTGGGTGGGCTTCCAGGCCAGCATCAGCGATTGCTCGCGCAGGCGGCCTTTGTGGAAGTGCTCGTCGTGCGGCTGGCTCACGCGCAGCCAGTCGGCGCGGGCGCCCACTTCCCAGCTGGGGCTGAAGCGGTAGACCACCGACAGGGCTTGGGCTTGGTGCGTGTCGCCCGAGCCGGCGTAGGGGTTGAGCTTGGTGATGCGGGCGGCCTCGAAGCCCAGACGCAGCTGCTGCTCGCGGTTGTTGCCGCCGGGTGCCCACTTCCAGGTGCCGTCCACCATCCAGGTGTTGCGCCCGCTGAACATGGCGCCGTGGCCGTGGTCATGTTCTTCGTGGGCGTGCTCCTCACCGCCTTCTTCTTCATGCTCATGGTCCTCTTCCAAGGCGGCCACGCGGCGGCTCTTGATGTAAGACAGGCCCAGTTGCCAGCTGTTGGCGCGATCCAGGTCGCCGCCGATCTTGGTCACCAGCGTGGCCACGCCGGGGTTTTTGGTGCGGTCCCAGGTCTCGGCCACCAGCTTCTTGCCCCGGAAGGCTTCGCCGCCCACCATCCAGTAGAACGAGGTCGGCAGCGTGATGTTCACGCGCACGCCGTCGTCGTTCCAGTGGCCACCGAAGAAGGCGCGGTACAGCAGTGGGCGCTCGGTGAAGTCGTCCGCGTGCATGTGCTGCTGGTTCAGGTAACCGATCTGCGAGGCGAAGCGGCCCAAGCGGGCTTGCAGGCCGTAGGGCAGGGCGGTGGTCTCCAGGTAGGCCTCTTCGATGGCCTTCTCCAGCTTGCCCTCGTGGGTCTCGAACACAGCACCCACATGGCCGCGCAGCCAGCTGCCCAGAGGGCCGGAGGCGGTCAGGTCGCTGTGGCCGAGCTGCAGGCCTTGGTCGCGCAGCCCCAAGGCCAAGGGGCGGGTGGTGTGGGTGAGGTCGAGCACGGCGCCGAATTCCCAGCCCTTCGTGGCGTCAGTGGGCTTGGGGGTGCTTTGGGCGTGAGCCAGGGGCAGGGCGGCGGCCAGGGACAAGACGAGCAGGGTGCGTTTCATGGTGTCGATCAGGGAAAACAAAGGTGGGCGGGGCTTTCAGGCCTCGGCCGCGGCGGGCGTGGCTTCCCAATGAGGGAAGGGATCAGGCAAGGTGGCCCAATGGGCACGGCCTTTGCGGGATTCGGTGAAGTTCAGGTGCATGGCCTTGAAGGCCTGTTCGATCAGGGCGCGGTCGAAGCCTTGCGAGGGGCGTCCGATGAAGACGATCTCGTTGAGGCGGTCGCCGTAAGGCTCTTTCCAGTTGCGCTCGATGCCAGCGCGCTCCGGCGTGCCTTGGGCGGGCCAGCGTTCTTTGGGGGCGGCGGCCCACCAGCGGCCCATGGCCTCGTGCGTGGCCACGTTGCCGGCGCGGCTGTAGGCCACCACCCAATCGGGCCGGCTGGCCAGCCACACATAGCCTTTGGCGCGCAGCAGCCCCGGCAGCATCTGCTGCATGAAATCGGCGAAGCGCTGCGGGTGCAGGGGCTCGCGGCTGCTGAGCACGAAGCTCTCGATGCCGTAGGCCTCGGTCTCGGGCAGGTGGTCGCCCTCCAGCGCCCGCGCCCAGCCGGCTTGCTCGCCAGCTTCCTCCAGGTCGAATAGGCCGGTGCCCAGGATGCGGTCCAGCGGCACCTGCCCGCGGGTGGTTTCCACGATCTCGGCCTTGGGGTTCAGCGCTTTGAGCAGGCCCAGCACCTCCTCGCGCTGATCCGGCGAGATGAGGTCGAGCTTGTTCAGCACGATGACGTTGGCGAACTCGATCTGCTCGGTCAGCAGCGTGGCCAGCGAGCGGTTGTCTTCGTCCGCCGCCACCTGCCCGCGCTGGGCCAGCAGGTCTTGGCTCTTGAAGTCGGCCAGCAGGTTGTGGCCGTCGACCACCGTCACCAGCGTGTCGATCTGCGCCACGTCGTTGAGCGAGTCGCCGTGTTCGTCGGTGAAGTCGAAGGTGGCCGCCACGGGCATTGGCTCGCCGATGCCCGTGCTTTCGATCAGCAGGTGGTCGAAGCGGCCTTCAGCAGCCAGCTTGCGCACCTCCAGCAGCAGGTCCTCGCGCAGCGTGCAGCAGATGCAGCCGTTGCTCATCTC
>CAZAIR010000306.1:0-3537 GCA_964485225.1 uncultured Burkholderiaceae bacterium | reverse complement strand
CATGGTCGAAGGCCCAACGCGCCAGTCCTTCATCGGGGGAGAAGTCGGCGCCCGCCAGGGGGGTCATGCGGTCGCGGCCGTCTAGTGCCCACAACGCGCTTCGCGCTTGAAACTCGCCGCGCAGGAAGCGCGCGCCCAGCGCGGCCACCTGCTCAGGGACAAGCGCGGCCGATAGCTCGCGGGCCATCTCGTACAACGCGCGCATCCGCCGCTCGCGCGCGTCGGCGGCCAGAGCCTGAGCCTTCAGACCGGCTGTGAGTTGGCCTGTGACGAGGGCCACAGTGAGCATCAGCGCGAAGGTGATCAGGTACTCAATATCGTGCACCGCGAAGGACAGGTGGGGCTCGACGAAGAAGAAGTCAAAAGCGCCCACGCCCACGAACGCGGCCAGCACCGCCGGGCCGCGTCCTAGCCACAAGGCCACGCCCAGCACCGCGGCGAGGTAGAGCATGACAACGTTGGTCTCACGCAGCACCTGGGCCAGTGGGGCCGCCACCAGGGTGGTTAGAGCACACACGCCGAAAGCCCAGGCGTAGGCCTGCCAGCGCCAAGGCGCTCCAGGGTCAAGCTCGGTGCTGCCGCGCATGGGCGTTTGCACCTGCGCGGGCAGCGCCACTTGCAGTACGTCGATGTCGTCAGCGCGCAGGCTCAGGGTTTCGGCCAAAGAACGCTGTCCGGGCCATCGCCATCCGCCTTCTTGCCGGCCCAGCACCAGGCGCGACAGGTTGTGCGCGCGGGCGTAACGCAGCAGGGCCTCGGCCGGCTCGGGGTCGTTCAATGTGGCGGTGGTGGCGCCCAGCTCTCGCGCGAGCTTGAGCACGCGCTGCAGCTGCTGGCGCTGTGCCTCGGCTTCACGGCGTCCGCTGCGCTCGACGTGCACCGCGTGCCAGCTCACCCCGAGTTGCGTGGCCAAGCGTGCGCAGCTGCGCACGACCTTCTCGCCATGGCCGCCAGCACCCACGCAAGCCAGCAGTGACTCGCGGTTGGGCCACACCGTGGGCACGGCCTGCTGACGGCGGTAGGCCAGCATCTCGTCGTCCACGCGGTCGGCGGTGCGGCGCAACGCCAGCTCACGAAGCGCCAACAGGTTGCCCTTGCGGAAGAAGTGCTTGGCGGCGCGCTCGGCCTGCTGCGGCAGGTAGACCTTGCCGGCCTTGAGGCGTGTCAAAAGCTCGTCGGGAGGGATGTCGACCAGCACCACCTCGTCGGCCTCGTCGAAGACGCGGTCGGGCAAGGTCTCGGCCACGCGGATGCCTGTGATGCCGCCCACGATGTCGTTCAGGCTTTCCAGGTGCTGGACGTTGAGCGTGCTCCACACGTCCACGCCGCCGTCCAGGAGCTCTTGCACGTCTTGCCAGCGCTTGGGGTGGCGCGAGCCGGGTGCATTGCTGTGCGCCAGCTCATCGAGCAGCAGCACGCCTTCTGGGTGCTCGGTCTCAAAGGCCAGCGCGCCGTCAAGGTCGAACTCCTTCAGCGTCTGGCCGCGGTAGGCAATTTCCTTGAGCGGCAGGCGTGGCAGGTCGCGCGCCATGGCTTCGGTGTCGGCGCGCCCGTGGGTTTCAACCACGCCCACCAGCACCGCGCGCCCCTGCGCTTGGGCCTGGCGCGCAGCGGCCAGCATGGCGTAGGTTTTGCCCACGCCGGCGTTGGCGCCGAAAAAGATCTTGAGCTTGCCGCGCTGGGCCTTGGCTTCGTCGGCCTGCACCTGCGCCAGCAACGCGTCGGGGTCGGGGCGTTCCGTCACAGCCACCCCACACGCTTGAAGCGCCAATACAGGAGCCCGCCGGCGCTGGCGATCACCCCCAGCGCCATCAGGTAGCCGTAGCGCCACTTCAGCTCGGGCATGTGCTCGAAGTTCATGCCCCAGATGCCGGCCAGCGCGGTGCTCACGGCAAAGATCGCCGCCCAAGCCGCCAGGCGCTTGGTGGTTTCGCTTTCTTCGATCGTGACCATGGACAGGTTCACCTGGATGGCGGTGGCGATGGTGTCGCGCACCGCGTCGATGCCGGCCTGGATGCGGATCAGGTGGTCGTGCACGTCGCGAAAGTACTCCTCGGTGTTCATGCACACGGCTGGAACGCGGCCACCGTGCAGCTTGCTGGTCACCTCCAACAACGGGGCCACCGCATGGCGCAGCACACCGGCCTGACGCTTGAGCGCGTACAGGCGCTCGATGTTCCAGCGCGCGGCGTTGCGCTCGAAGATGTGACTCTCAATCTCTTCCAGATCGACCTCGATGGCGTCGAGCATGGGGAAGTAGCGATCGACGACCGCGTCCATCAGCGCGTACAGCACGTAAGCCGGGCCGTGGCGCAGCAGGTGGGGCTCGCGCTCGCAACGTTCGCGCACGCCCAAGAAGTGCTGCTGCGATTGGTTGCGCAGGGAAACGATGAAGTTCTGCCCGACGAAGACGTGCACCTCGCCCTGCTGCCAGCCGATCTGGTTGCGCTCTAGCAGGTGCATGACGCAGAACAGGGTGCTGCCGTACTCCTCCAGCTTTGGACGCTGCTGGCCGTGGCGGGCGTCCTCCACGGCCAAGGTCGGCAGGTCAAAGGCCGTCTGCAGCGCAAGCAGTTCGGCCTCGCTGGCGTCGCGCAGCGCGACCCATACAAAGGCTTCGGGCGATTGCAGCGCGGCGGCGACGCCGTCCAGGTCCAAGTCGGCTTCGCGCACGCCGTTCTGGTAGGCAACGCAGTTGATGAGCATCGGTCGGCAGCGGGGTCAGTCTTTCATCGTCGCACGCGATGTCTCGCGCTTCTTGGCGCGACCGATCAGCAAGCAGACGAGCCCAAGCGGCACCACGAGCACCGCAAGGGCCAAGAGCGCCAAGCTCAGCTCGCTCACGGCTTGCGAGCGTCCAGCGCCAGGTTCAGCAGCAGCACGTTGACGCGCGCTTCGCCCAGGAAGCCCAGCCACTGACCCTCGGTGTGGGCGTCCACCAGCTTGCGCACCTCGCTCTCGGGCAGACCGCGAACGCGTGCCACGCGGGCCAGCTGGTACTCAGCGGCGGCGCGGCTGATGTGCGGGTCCAGACCACTGGCCGAGGCGGTGACCAGGTCGACCGGCACGGGCTCGTCGTTGCCCGGGTCGGCGGCGCGTAGCGCCTTGACGCGACCCTTCACCGCTTCCGCCAGCGCCGGGTTGCGCGCACCCAGGTTGCTGCCGCTGGAGGCGCCGGCGTTGTGGCTCATCGGGCCCGTGGCCGAGGGACGTCCCCAAAAATGCTTGGGGTCGCTGAACGACTGGCCGATCAGAGCCGAGCCGACGGTCTTGCCGTCGACCACGACTAGGCTGCCGTTGGCTTGTTGTGGAAACGCCGCTTGGGCCGCGCCGGTCACCAGCAGCGGGTAGGCCAGGCCGGTGATGAGGCTCAAGACAAGGAACAAGGTCAGCGCAGGGCGGAGCATGGGAATCCTTTCAAGCCAGGCCGAGGCCGGCAATCACGAGGTCAATAAGCTTGATGCCGATGAAGGGCACGACCATGCCGCCCAGGCCGTAGACCAGCAGGTTGCCGCGCAGCAGCTGGGCGGCGCCGAC
>CAZAIR010000305.1:0-3560 GCA_964485225.1 uncultured Burkholderiaceae bacterium | reverse complement strand
TCGCGGTCGACACCGAGAAGTTCCAGACCAACATCCCCGGCATCTTTGCCGTGGGGGACGTCAACACCTACCCCGGCAAAAAGAAGCTCATCTTGAGCGGCTTCCACGAAGCTGCGCTGGCCGCCTTCGGTGCCATGCCCATCATCAACCCCGAAAAGCGCGTGCACCTGCAGTACACGACGACCAGCCCCAAGCTGCACAAGGTGCTGGGCGTGGAATCGCCGGTATTCGACTGAGCACCGTCTGCCCCCAATGCACAACGCCACCCTCGGGTGGCGTTGTTGTTTGCGGTTCAGTCCGGGAAAGCTGGCGGCCCGCCCTTGCCGCCTTTCACCATCACCGCCATCAGATCAGCCGACAGCAGCATGGCCGCGTTCCAGGTGGCGATCTGCTCCAACCCATCGGCCACCGAGTGATCGCGCGCGTAGTTCAACGTTTGCTTGGTGCCGCGGATGGCCAGGGGCGACTTGGTGGCGATGTCTTGTGCCAAGGCCAACACGCCCTCATCCAAGGCCGCGCGGTCGGCGAAGACCCGGCCCAGCAGACCACGCTGCAGGGCCTCGTCGGCGCTGAAGCTGCGGCCGCTGTAAGCCAGCTCGCGCACCCAGCTTTGGCTGCCCACCAGCTTGGGCAGGCGCTGCAAGGTGCCCACGTCGGCCACCATGCCGAGGTCGATTTCCTTGATAGCGAAGCTGGCGTCGGCGCTGGCGAAGCGCATGTCGGCGCAGCAGATCAAATCGATGCCGCCGCCCAGGCACAGGCCGTGCACGGCGGCCAGCACCGGCTTGCGGCAGCGCTCCAGGCTGGTGAGGGTGTCTTGCAGCTCCAGGATCAGGCCGCGCAGCTTCTCGCGCAGGCGCGCCTCGCAGTCGTCGGCAATCTGGCCCTGAAGGCCGGCCATCATGGCCAGATCGATGCCGGCGGTGAAGTGCGAGCCTTCGCCCCGCAACACCACGGCGCGCACCTCGGGCGTGCGGTCGGCCCACTGCATGGCCGCGCGCAGCGACTGCCACATCGGCCAGTGCATGGCGTTGAGCTTGGCAGGCCGGTTCAGGCTGACAACGGCCACCGCGCCATCCAGGCGCAGGTGCAGGGCTTCAAAGGCTGGCAATTCAACGGTCATGGCAGTGGGCAGCAATCAGGGCTGGGCAGCCTGCCTACAATCGCGGCTCTGCTGCCCTGGGGTCTTCCCTCAAGGCGCAGTCCACGCTAGGGGTGCTGGTGGTTTCCACCGGCTGAGAAACACCCTTGGAACCTGATTGAGGTAATCCTCGCGCAGGGAAGCGTGGTCACACAGGCCACTCTGCGCCGGTGTGTCCGCCTTGCCTGCCATCCACCGCCGATGGCAATGAAACTGCATTCACTTTTCCCCTTGTCCTTGATGACCTTGGCTGCGCTGGCGCAGGCCCAAGAGACGACACAAACCCAACTGCCCAGCGTGACCGTCACCGGGCGCAACCTGAACGCTCCGGTGAACGTGGGCGGCTTCGGCGACACGCCCAATGCGCGGTTGCCACTGCAAGCCCTGCGCATCGACGCCGAGCGGCTGACCGAGCTGGGCGCACCCGGCTTGGGGGCGCTGTCGCGACTCGATGCGTCGGTGAACGAGAGCTACAACAGCCTGGGCTACATCCCGCAGCTGAGCGTGCGCGGCTTTGAGCTGGACACCCGATTCAACCTGCGCCGCGACGGCCTGCCGCTGAACGGCCAAACCGCGTTCGACCTCAGCAACAAGGCCGCGGTGGAACTGCTCAAAGGCGCCAGCGGCCTGCAAGCCGGCACCAGCGCGCCCAGCGGCCTGCTGAACCTGGTGGTGAAGCGCCCCGAGGCCGCGCCGCGCCTGGACCTGGCCTTGGGCTGGGAATCGGCCAGCACCTGGACCGCCAGCGTGGACGCCGGCCGCCGCCTCAACGACGCTGTTGGCGTGCGCGTGAACGCCAGCACCGCGCGCCTGGACCCCTGGCTGCGCAACACGGAAGGCGAGCGTCACGCCGCCGCAGTGGCCACCGACTGGCGTGTGGGCCCGAACGACCTGCTGGAACTGGAAGGCGAGTGGAGCCAGCAGTCGCAACCCAGCCAGCCCGGCTTCAGCCTGGCCGGCAACCGCCTGCCCAGCGCGAGCGAAATCGACCGCCGCCGCAACCTCGGCGACGCGCCCTGGCAGCTGCCGGTCGACTTCAGCAACCGCATCGCCAGCCTGCGCTGGACGCATACCCTGAACCCCGACTGGCGCTTGGTGGTGCACGGCGGCCAGCAGCGCGCCGTCAACGACGACCGCGTGCCCTTCCCCTTCGGCTGCTATGACGCCGCCACCGACATCTACTACGGCGACCGCTATTGCCCCAACGGCAGCTTCGATCTCTACGACTTCCGCAGCGAGAACGAGCGCCGCACCAGCACCGCCCTGCGCGCCACGCTGGAAGGCAAGCTGCGCCTGGGCGGCTTGACGCACAACGTGCGCGTCGATGCGCTGGACCATCGCTTGCGCGCCACCTTCCAACGCCAGGCCTACAACCCCGCCGGCACCGGCTCGATGTTCGCGCCCAGCGTGAGCACGCCCGATCCGGCGCTGACCGACGAGAACACCAACCGCCGCGAGCACAGCCGCGAGTTGGGCCTGAGCAACCAGGTGCAGTGGGGCGACTGGGAGTTGTTCGCCGGCCTGCGCCACACCCGGCTGCAACGCGCCGCGGTGCGCACCAATGGCTCGCGCGCGACCGACTACCCGCAGTCATTCACCACGCCCTGGCTGGGCATCACCTGGGCCATGGCGAAAGACCTGCGCGTCTACTTGAGCGCCGGCGAGGGCGTGGAGAGCGAAGTCGTGCCCAACCGAAGCCGCTACGTCAACGCTGGCCAAGCCTTCACGCTCAAGAGCCGCCAAACCGAGATCGGGCTCAAGAGCGGCAGCCAAACGGTGGACTGGAGCGTGGCCGCCTTTGACATCCGCCGCCCTGCATGGCGCGACATTGGTGCCTGCGGTGCAGCTGGTACCTGCGTGCGCCGTATCGACGGCGAGGCGCGGCACCGCGGCGTGGAAGCCCAGGCGGACCTGAAGTGGGCCGGCGGCGGCTTGCTGGCCTCGGCCCAGTGGCTGGATGCCAAGCGCCAAGGTTCGTCCGACCCTGCATTCAACGGACTGCGCAGTGTCAACGTGCCCAAGGACAGCCAGCGCCTGAGCCTGCGCCAGCAAGTGCAACCGGGCCTGATGGCCCAGGCCAGCTTGGTGCGCGAGGGCAGCCGCCCCGCGCTGCCGGACAACAGCCTGTCGCTGCCTGCGTGGTCGCGCTTGGATTTGAGCGCCCGCTACGTCGCCAAAACCGAGGGCCAAACCTGGGTGGTACAGGTGGGCGTGGACAACGTCACCGATGCCAAAGCCTGGAAGGAATCGCCCAACAGCTTCGGCCATGTGTACCTGTTCCCGCTGGCCCCGCGCACGTTCAGTGCACGAATTTCGCTCGCCTTGTAGACAAACGCCAAAAAGCTGCGCTATAGTCATGGGCTCAGTTCCTCGATAGCTCAGTCGGTAGAGCGCCGGACTGTTAATCCGTAGGTCCCTG
>CAZAIR010000304.1:0-3587 GCA_964485225.1 uncultured Burkholderiaceae bacterium | reverse complement strand
AGCAGCCCGGGGCGCGTGTTTGAACGCGCACAGCTGCTGGGCCAGCTGCACGACGACGGCCGCGCCGTGACCGAGCGCGCCATCGACAGCCACATCAAGAACCTCCGCCGCAAGCTGGAGCAAGCCGGCGCGGGCAGCGAGTGCATCCGCAGCGTGTACGGGGTGGGGTACCGGTTCGAGGTTTGAGCGCGGCGCCGGGGCAGCTGCGCATCAAGCGCCCCACCGCACCCTGAACGAGGCGCCGCCGCCAGGGGCTTCGCCGCAGCTCACCACCCAGCCGTGGGCCAGGGCGATCTCGCGCACCAGGGCCAGGCCCAGGCCGGAGCCCGGGCGAGATTGGCCCGGCGCCCGCCAAAAGCGCTCGAACACCTGCTCACGGCTTCCGGCCGGCACACCCGGCCCACGGTCGTCCACGCTCAGGCCGTCGCTGTCGAGCCGGACCATCACGTCGCCGCCGGGGGGCGAGAAGTCGAGCGCGTTTTCAACCAGGTTTCTCAGCAGCACAAACAGCGCACCGGCATCGGCGTCGATCTGCAGCGCGTCGGCAGGCTCCTGCAGGCGCAAAGTGATGTCGGCTCGGTCGGCTTTGAAGGCGAGGTGGTCCAGCACCTCCCGCGCCACATCGAAGGGCCGCACCGACCCGCGGCGCATCGCCCGCGGGTCGGCCACCTGTGCCAGTTGCAGCAGCTGCTGCACTTGGCGGCCCATGGCGTCGAGGTCGTGCAACACGCGGTCACGGTCCGCCGTGCTGTCCAGCCCGGCCTCCACCCGCGCTCGCGCCAGCGCCAACGGGGTCTTCAACTCGTGGGCGGCGTTGGCGATGAAGCGTTCTTGCGCTTGGAACGCTTGCTCCAAGCGCGCCAGCACGCCATTGAAGGCCCGGACCAACGGCCGGATCTCCACCGGCACCGGCTCCTCAGGCAAGCGGGCCGCCAGGTTGCGCCCGCCCACGCCGAGGGCCGCCGCCTCCACCACCCGAATGGGCCGCAGCACCGAGCGCACAGCCAGCAAGCTGGCCAACGCAAAGGTGAAGGCCGCCAGCGTGCCCAGCAGCAGCACCGTATCGGCCACGGCCGGCGTCAAAGCCTCGCGCGCCAGCAGCGCAATGCGCTCGCTGCGCGCCAGCTGCAGCACATACGGGCGCCCATGCACCACCCGGTGCCAAGCGCCCACATAGAAGCTGGTGCCGTCGATCGGCACCACCCCAAAAAAGTCGGTCGGGTCGTTCGCGTGCCGCCCCGTCAGCAGCGAGCGCCGGTCGGCCTCGCTGCTGGCCACAACCTGACCCGAACCGTCCAACACGCGGTACTTCAGGTCGGTCGAGAAATCGTCAAACCCGACCGCATCACCGGGCTCCAAATGCACCGCCACCACGCGCTGCTGGGTGTCGAGGACGAAGCCATCGAACAGGTCTTCGGCATGGCCGGCCATGCTCATCTGCGTGACCAAGTGACCGAAGCGCTCGGCCAACAAGGCCTGCACCCCAACCACGCACAAGGCAGTGGAGGCAAACGCCAAGGTGAAACCCAGTGCCAAGCGCATGGCCAGGCTGAGCGGACGGCGCCGCACCAGCCCTTGACGCTGGGGCTCAGTCACCGGTCGGCCCCCTGGGCTCCGACACAGGCTCCAAGGCATAGCCCACGCCCTTGGTGTTGGCCAGGCGCACCGGGCTGCCCAGCACCTCCAGCTTGCGGCGAAGCCGGTGCACGGCCACGTCCAGCGCGCCCGGTGTCACCGGCTCGGTCAGGCCCCAGGCCGCCGCCTCCAGCGCGCCGCGCCGCACCAGCTTGCCTTCGGCCCGCACCAGCGCCAGCATCAGCTGCAACTCGCTGGGCGGCAGGTTGACGCTGGATCGGCCGCAGCCCAGGCGCGCCCCCACCGGGTCGACCACCAACCCGCCCCACTGCGGCGCACTCTCCACCCAAGCCTGCTGCCGGCGCAGCAGCGCCCGCACACGGGCCACCAGCTCGTCGCGCTCAAAAGGCTTGGCCAGGTAGTCGTCGGCACCCGCCTCCAGGCCGTCCACCCGGTCGTGCAGCGCGTCACGCGCCGTCAGCAGCAGGCAGGGCACCAGCACGCGCTTGGCGCGCAGGCGTTGCAGCCACGGCAGCGCATCGCCATCGGGCAAGCCGCGGTCCAGCACCAAGGCCGCGTAGCGCACCTCGGCCAAGCAGGCATCGGCCTCGCTCACGCGGCCCACGGCGTCGGCCGCTATGCCCGCGCGCGCCAGCTCGCGGGCCACCATCTCCCGCATGGCGGGGTGGTCTTCAACCAACAAGATGCGATCCATGTTCAAGAGTTTGGCGGGAACGGTGGGACGGTGTTCGGGGCCACGCCGCGCTCAGTTCAACACGAACTGGTAGCCGAACACCAGCTGCGGCTTGCCGCTGGCCTCCATCAAGGGGCTGTCACGCACCGCCTTGGCGTGGCGTTGGTAGCTGACGTTGCCGAACAGCACGTGGCGCGGGCTGGCCCGGTACAGCACCTGCAAGCCCAGCGTGGGGCTCCAGCCGCCCTCGCCCGTGTAGGCCGGCCGGGTGGCCGTGGCTTCACCCAGCCGCACCCCGTAGTGATAGTCGACATAGCTGCGGCTTTGGTACGTGACGCCAAAGCGAGGCACCAGCACCCAGGGGCCGCTTTGGTGAGCGCGCCGCAAAGACAGCGAGCCCACCGCGCCCCGCTCGAACCCGGCCTGCCGCTGGGCGGCCGTCACGTAATCCATCGCCAGCTCAAACCGGTGGCCCAGATCGAAGCTGCCCGCCACCCCGTAGTAGAGCCCGCCCTTGCGGTCCGCCATGCCATTGAACACCGCGCCATCCGAAGCCTTGTAGCCATCGAAGCGGTACTCCACGCGCGGCCCCAACCACCAGCTGCGCTGCGCATCGCCAACCAAGCGCAGATCGAGCTGGGGGCCACTCAGGCTGACCCACTTGTTCTGCACCGACAGGGTTGGGACCAACAAGGTGTCCGTCCCCACATCGCGGTAGCCCTCTTGGTCCATCGCGAGCACGGCGCCAATGCTGTAGCGCGTGCGCGCCGGGTCGCTGGCCTGTGCATGGGCCTGTCCGGCCGCCAGCAAAGCCGCAAGGGCCAACACCGGCCAACGTGGTGCGAGCCGCGGAAGTGAAAGAGGTGCGATGGTGATGGGGCAGGGCTGACTGTCAAAGCGGGGCATGGTCCGTTCTCGCTCGAGGATTGAAAACTGCCGCGAGCCCCCCGCGCAGGCCACGCCGCACCGGGAGCCTGCTGTCCCGTCTTCGGGCTGCGGCAGGGCCACGGCATGTTGGAACGGCCCGACTTACTGGCGACTTTCTGACTGCCCCCCCCCCCCGCAGGCGAAGGGAGGCCCTTCATGCCCTGCGCCTTCGTTGCGCGCGGGGGCGTGCTGCGGGGAAAGGGCATCATCTCGGCCACCATGCCCACCTCCGCCTTCTTCGCCGTCCTGCGCAACGTCGCCAAGCTCGCTGCCGCCGCAGCCGACGACGTGGCCGCCCAGGGCCTGAAACTCGCCGCCGCGGCCGATGACGTGGCCCTCATGACCGGCCGGGCCGCCGCCAAGACGGCGGGCATCGCTGCCGACGACCTGG
>CAZAIR010000303.1:0-3587 GCA_964485225.1 uncultured Burkholderiaceae bacterium | reverse complement strand
GGCGGGGTACGTGGGCGAAGACGTCGAGAACATCATTCAAAAGCTGCTGCAGAATTGCAACTACGAAGTCGAGCGGGCGCAGCGTGGCATCGTGTACATCGACGAGATCGACAAGATCAGTCGCAAGGCCGACAACCCCAGCATCACACGTGATGTCTCGGGGGAAGGTGTGCAGCAGGCCTTGCTCAAGCTCATCGAAGGCACGATGGCCAGCGTGCCCCCGCAAGGTGGCCGCAAACACCCGAACCAAGACTTCCTGCAGATCGACACGACCAACATCTTGTTCATCTGCGGTGGTGCCTTCGATGGCTTGGAGAAGGTCATCCAGAACCGCTCCGAGAAGAGCGGTATCGGCTTCGGCGCCAGTGTGAAGAGCCCCAGCGATCGCAAGATCGGTGAGCTGTTCGCTGAGATCGAGCCCGAAGACCTGATCAAGTTCGGGATCATCCCGGAGCTCGTGGGTCGCCTGCCGGTGATTGCCACCCTGGGTGAGTTGACCGAAGACGCGCTGGTGCAGATCCTGGTCGAGCCCAAAAACGCCTTGGTGAAGCAGTACCAGCAGTTGCTGGCGCTGGATGGGGTGGAGCTCGATGTGCGCCCGTCGGCGCTGAAGGCGATTGCCCGCAAAGCACTCAAGCGCAAGACCGGCGCGCGCGGCTTGCGTTCCATCATGGAGCACTCGCTGATCGACACCATGTTCGACCTGCCTGCTTTGCAAGGTGTGGCCCAGGTGGTGTTGGACGAATCCAATATCGACGAAGGCACCAAACCGTTGTTGGTTTACGGCGAAGCCAAGGCCAGCGCCTGATCTCAAGCAGGTTGTCTCGCGGGGGGGCTCTTGTGCCCCGCCTTTCACGCCCCAGATGAGCCTGACCCTCTGAAGGAATTCCATATGTCAGGTCAAGCCCTGCTGCCCTCTGAACCCATCACCTTGCCGTTGCTGCCTTTGCGCGACGTGGTGGTGTTCCCCCATATGGTGATCCCACTGTTTGTGGGTCGCCCCAAATCCATCAAGGCCCTTGAGGCCGCGATGGAGGCTGGCCGCCAGATCATGTTGGTGGCCCAAAAAGCCGCGGCCAAAGACGAACCGAAGGCGGACGACTTGTTCGACGTTGGCTGCGTGGCCACCATCTTGCAACTGCTGAAGCTGCCCGATGGCACCGTGAAGGTGCTGGTCGAGGGGTTGCAACGGGCCACGGCCAGCAAGGTTCGCGAGGAGCACGAGCACTTTGTGGCCGAGGTGCTGCCGATCGGCCCAGACGCGCTGGCCGCGCCCGAGATCGAAGCCCTGCGCCGCGCCGTGGTGCAGCACTTCGATCAGTACGTCAAACTCAACCGCAAGATTCCTCCGGAGATCTTGACCAGCATCGCTGGTATCGATGAGCCGGGGCGTTTGGCCGACACCATTGCTGCGCATTTGCAGCTCAAGCTGGAAGCCAAGCAGTCGGTGCTCGATCTATCGGACGTGGCCAAGCGCCTTGAGAAGCTGTTGGAGTTGCTGGAACACGAGGTCGACATCCTGCAGGTCGAAAAGCGCATCCGTGGTCGCGTCAAGCGTCAAATGGAAAAGAGCCAGCGCGAGTACTACCTGAATGAGCAGGTGAAGGCGATCCAGAAGGAGCTGGGCGACGGCGAAGAAGGCGCTGATATCGAGGAACTCGAGAAGCGCATCGAACTCGCCAAGATGCCCAAGGAGGCCAAGAAGAAGGCTGACAGCGAGCTGAAGAAGCTCAAGCTGATGTCGCCGATGAGCGCCGAGGCCACGGTGGTGCGCAACTACCTGGACACCCTTATTGGCCTTCCGTGGGCCAAGAAGACCAAGATCAAGCACGACTTGCCGCTGGCCGAGAGCGTGCTCGACGAAGATCACTTCGGCCTGGACAAGGTCAAAGAGCGCATCGTTGAATACCTCGCGGTCCAACAACGTGTTGACAAGGTCAAGGCGCCCATCCTGTGTCTGGTCGGGCCGCCCGGTGTAGGTAAAACCTCCCTCGGGCAAAGCATTGCGCGCGCCACCGGCCGCAAGTTCGTTCGCATGGCCCTGGGTGGTGTGCGCGATGAAGCGGAGATCCGCGGACACCGCCGAACCTACATCGGCGCCATGCCGGGTAAGGTGCTGCAGTCGCTTAGCAAAGTCGGTACGCGCAACCCCCTATTCTTGCTCGATGAAATCGACAAGTTGGGCATGGACTTCCGTGGCGATCCGTCTTCTGCTTTGCTGGAAGTGCTGGACCCCGAGCAGAACCACACGTTCAGCGATCACTACGTGGAGGTCGACTACGACCTGAGCGACGTGATGTTCGTGGCGACTGCCAACTCGATGAACATTCCGCCGGCGCTGTTGGACCGCTTGGAAGTGATCCGCCTGTCGGGCTACACCGAGGATGAAAAGGTCAGCATCGCTCAGAACTACCTCCTGCCCAAGCAACGCAAGAACAACGGTGTGAAGGACGACGAGTTGGTGGTCGAGGAATCGGCCATCCGCGGTGTCATCCGTTACTACACCCGCGAAGCCGGCGTTCGCTCGCTGGAGCGCGAAATCGGGAAGGTTTGCCGGAAGACCGTGAAGGGCTTGCAGCTCAAGAAGATGAGCGGCACGGTGGTCGTCAACGAAGACAACCTCAACGAGTTCTTGGGTGTCCGCAAGTACGACTTTGGTCGCGCTGAAAAACGCAATCAGGTCGGGCAGGTCGTGGGTTTGGCCTGGACCGAAGTGGGTGGCGATTTGCTCACCATCGAGGCAGCGCTGATGCCTGGTAAGGGCGTCATCACCCGTACCGGTTCGCTCGGTGATGTGATGAAGGAATCCGTCGAGGCAGCGCGCACCGTCGTGCGCTCGCGGGCGGCCCAGCTCGGCATCAAGGATGAAATGTTCGAGAAGCGCGACATGCACATCCATGTGCCCGACGGCGCGACGCCCAAGGACGGTCCGAGTGCGGGCGCGGCCATGACCACGGCCATCGTTTCTGCCTTGACGGGCATCCCCGTCAAGGCCGATGTAGCGATGACCGGCGAAATCACGCTGCGTGGCGAGGTCACTGGCATCGGCGGTTTGAAAGAGAAGCTGCTGGCGGCGCACCGCGGTGGTATCAAAACCGTGCTGATCCCCGAGGAAAACGTCAAGGATTTGCAGGACATTCCTGACAACGTCAAGGCCAACCTCAACATCCAGCCCGTCCGCTGGATTGAGAAAGTGTTGGAGCTGGCGCTGGAGCGCACACCGGCGCCCTTGACCGACGAGGAAGTGGCTGCGGCAGCCGCGGAAGCGGCCAAGCCGGCAGAGGCCCCAACGCCCAAGGCCGAGACGACGAAGCATTGACTTGAAATCAAGTTAAAAAGTGGCATAGAATGCAGAGCTTCGCCGCCGGCAACGGTGGTCGAAGTGCGACGCGGGAATAGCTCAGTTGGTAGAGCGCAACCTTGCCAAGGTTGAGGTCGCGAGTTCGAGCCTCGTTTCCCGCTCCAAGATTTCCTAAAGGGAAGCCCAGGCTTCCCTTTTTCATCCCTGGCACCAAACCGGGGTTGAAACCGGGGCGCGGTAGCAAAGCGGTTATGCAGCGGATTGCAAATCCGTCCAGGGCGGTTCG
>CAZAIR010000302.1:0-3638 GCA_964485225.1 uncultured Burkholderiaceae bacterium | reverse complement strand
TGATTGCCATCTACGACAACTGCAACAGCCTGCACACCAACGCCTACGACGAGGCGATCACCACGCCCACCGACGAGAGCGTGCGCCGCGCGATGGCGATCCAAATGATCATCAACCGCGAGTGGGGTCTGGCCAAGAACGAGAACCCCAACCAGGGCGCGTTCATCATTGACGAGCTGACCGAGTTGGTGGAAGAGCGCGTGCTGGAGGAGTTCGAAAAGATCGCCGACCGCGGCGGCGTGCTGGGCGCGATGGAGACCGGCTACCAGCGCGGCAAGATCCAAGACGAGTCGATGCACTACGAGATGCTGAAGCACACCGGCGAGTACCCCATCATCGGCGTGAACACCTTCCGCAACCCGAAGGGCGACCCGGTGCCCGAGCACATCGAACTGGCACGCAGCACTGACGAAGAAAAGCAAAGCCAGTTGTCCCGTTTGGCCGCCTTCCAGCAGCGACACGCCCAGGCCAGCGGCCCGATGCTCAAGCGCTTGCAGCAGGCCGTGATCGACAACAGCAACGTGTTCGAGGTGCTGATGGACGCGGTGCGCGTGTGCTCGCTGGGGCAGATCACGAACGCGCTGTTCGAGGTGGGCGGGCAGTACCGCCGCAACCTCTGAGGCGCTGGGTCGCTCAGCCCCTCAGCCCCTCAGCCTTCGGGCTGGGGCAGCACGCGGGGGAAGGTCCAACGCAGGGTGGTGCCCTGGCCGACTTGGCTGAGCAGGTGCAACTCGCCGCAGAACAGGTCCACTGCAATGCTGTGGGCGATGGCCAGGCCCAGGCCGCTGTGGTCGGCACCGAACCGCGTGCTGAAGAAGGGCTCGAACGCCCGCTCCAGCACCTCGGGCGCCATGCCCGAGCCGTCGTCGCTCAAGTGCATCTCCACCGCACCGCCCGGCTGCAGCCGGGCATGGATGCGCAATTGGCTGCCGCGCCCGGCTGACAAGCCGTGCTCCAGCGCGTTGTCGGCCCAGTGCCGCAACAGGTCGCCAAAGGAATCGCGGTAGGCGTCGACCGCCAAGTCCGCGGGGATGTCGACTTCCAAACGGTGCCCACAGGCCTGCAGGCGTGGGGCATGGCCGATCAGCACCGCCTCGGCTTCGTGCCGCAGCGAGAACACCCCGCGGCGCAAGCTGCTGGGGTCCTGCACCACCTGCTTGAAGGCCTGCACCAGCGCGGCGGCACGCTCGAGGTTGCGAACCACCAGCCCGCCGCCGTCGCGCACCTGCTGCACGAAGCTTCTCAGGTGACCGCGCGTGACCTGGCTGGCGGTCATCGCCTGCTCCATGGTGGCCCCCGAATGCACGAGGGTGGTGGCGGCCAAGATGGCGTTGCCGATCGGGGTGTTCATCTCGTGCGCCACGCCCGCCACCATCGCCCCCACGGCCGCCAAGCGCTGCTGCCGGGCCAGGCTGCGCTGGGTGGCTTCCAGCAAGCGGTAGGCCTGGGCGTTGGCGATGGCGATGGCAGCGTAGGCACACAGGCTGCGGAACACCTGCAGTTCGCGCTCGCCAAAGGCACCGTTTCGCAGGGCTTGGATGCTCAGCACGCCCAGCAGGCGATCGCCGCTGCGGAGCGGCGCGAACAAGGCCGATCGGCTGCGATCCGCACCTGGGATCCAGCGCCGGTTTGGGTCGTCGGGGTCGACGTCGAGCACGAGTTCGATGCGCTCGCGCAGGCAACGGGCCGAGTGGGCGCGCGGGTCGTCCACCGCGACCCAAGCGGGCTCGAAGCGCTGCGCGCCCTGGGCCGAGAACACCCGCTGCAGCTGCTGGCCGTCGGGCTCCAGCAGGTAGACCGCGAAATGCTCGGCGGCCAGCAAGGCCTCGACGTGGCGGTAGATGGCCTCGTAGACCTCGGTTTCGACGAGCAGGGATGTGAGCTCCTGCCCGACCTCGCCCAGCCGCATCAAGGTGCGGGTCGAAGCTTCGAGCCAATCGGCGCGCTGCCGCTCGGCCTGGGCCTCGGCCTGCAAACGCGCGGTTTGCAGCCGCACCTGCAAGCCCAGCGCGCGGGCCTGGGCCTGCTCGCTGCGCTCGACGCGCAAGGCCGCCTCGCCCTTGCCGCGGGCTTCGTAGGCTTGCATGTAGTCGCCGCTGGCCGCCAGGCACTCGGCCAGCTCGCTCCACCAACCGGCTGGTGCCGAGGTGTCGGCGCCCTCACCCTCCAGCGCAGACCGCATGTAGGCCAGCGCTTGCGGCACCGCCCCGCGCAGTGCCTTGCACCGACCCAGGGTCATGCGCGCCTCCATCTGCCGCGTCGGACGGGGCAAGCTGGCGGCGATGGCCAGCACCTCCTGGGCCGCCTCTTCGGCGGCATCCAACTGCCCGGCCTGCAGCGCCAAAGAGGCCAGGCCCTGCCACGCGCTGGCCAAGAGGTCGCTCGCGCCCATCGCCGCCGCGCGGTCGCGCGCCTCCTCGAAATGGCCTTGCGCCGCTGACGACGCCGCCACCGCCATGGCCAAGGCGCCCGACTCGATGAGCACGAGGATGAAGTTGCGGGAGTCGCGGAACGCGTGCAGGAGCTGCCGGCTTTCAGCCAGGCAGGTGGAGGCTTCGTCGAAGCGGCCGAGCAAGCGCAAGCGCTCGGCCACACGCCACAAGGACAGGCCCAGCGGCAAGGGCAGGCCGGTGGCCCGCGCGATGTCCAGCCCACGCTGCGCCCAATCCAGGGAAGCGTCGCGGTCTTGCAGGTCGTCGAAGGCGGCCGAGGTGTTGCTGGCGCACAGGGTGGCCGTCAGCGCCATGCCAAACCGCGTCAGGCCCTCCAAGGCCTCCACAAAGGCCAGTGCCGCTTCGTCGGGATGGCCCAGGTAATAGGCCATCATGCCGAGCTGGTAACGCGCAAACGCGGCCTCAGGGCCATCGGCCCCCTCGGCCATTTGCGTCAGGCTGACGCGCCATGTCAGCGCCGCGGCTTTGACATCGGTCTTCACAGCGTCATAGGCTTGGTAGCCCAGGCACAGCGCAACGCGGCTGCGGTCTTGCGCCTGCTCGGCCCACTGCAGCGCCTGGGCCGTGAGCACGCGGGCGGCCTCGGCGTCGCCCTTGGACAGGGCGATCTGCTGCGCCAGCAAGCAGCGATCGGCTTGCAAGGCCTGATCTGGGGTGGCGCCCTCGCGGGGAAGCAAGCCGTCCAGCAGCGCCTCGGCGGCACCGAGTTCGCCGCCCAGGTAATGCCATTCGGCCTGCAGCAAACGACACCGCGCTTGTGCGGCCGGCCCGCGGCCTTCCGATGGCAAGGCCGCCACCAGCGCAGCGGCGCGCTGTGGCGCCGCCTGCCGCAAGCGCCACGCCAGCGCCAGGGCGGCCTCCGGCTGCGCCAGCGCCAAGGCCGCATCACCTTCCACAGGCGGCAGGTGGTCCACGCTGTCGAAACAAGGGAAGGAGGGCTCGGTTGGCGTCAAGGCGGGACCTGGGCAGTGCGCGTCGAATGTAGTCAGGCGGGGGGATGCTGACAATGGCGATGACCCCGCCACGCGCCCGCCCATGCCCGCCTCCCCGCCCCCAGCCGGCCCTGCCACCCAGCCCCCGACCAGCGCCAGCGCCGGCGCCCTGGCCGGCGTGCGCGTGCTGGACCTCAGCCGCGTGCTGGCCGGCCCTTGGAGCGCGCAGATCCTGGCCGACCTGGGGGCCGAC
>CAZAIR010000301.1:0-3667 GCA_964485225.1 uncultured Burkholderiaceae bacterium | reverse complement strand
TGCCGGGGCCTTGAGCCCCCTGAAGAGTCGTTCGAGACCAGGACGTTGATAGGTCAGGTGTGGAAGCGCAGTAATGCGTTAAGCTAACTGATACTAATTGCTCGTGAGGCTTGACCCTATAACCTTGATATCGCCTTCGATAACAATCGATGTGCCTTGAATCAAGGAGTGAGTTGGTCGTTCTTCAACGGCTGACGCAATCCAAATGCTGATCAAGACTCTATGAATTGCACTGCAGACAAACTGCTGCAGTGGAAAGTTTAAGCTTGATGACCATAGCGAGGTGGTCCCACCCCTTCCCATCCCGAACAGGACCGTGAAACACCTCAGCGCCGATGATAGTGCGGATTACCCGTGTGAAAGTAGGACATCGTCAGGCTATTATCTAAAAACCCCCCGTGCGAAAGCCGGGGGGTTTTGCTTTGTGCGGCGGAAATCACCGTAACGGCCAGCGTTGCTGGTCATTGGCCGATGGCCTGACGGCCGTAGGCGGTGTGCACGGACCGCTTCCTGCGTAACTGGGGGGGGCAGATCTAATTCGAAGATCCCCGGTTGCTCATGCCACGCGGTCAATGCGCATGGCCAGTAGCACCGAGGTGGTGGTGCGCAGCACCCCGTCGATCTCACCGATGGCGTCGAGCAGGGCATCCAGACGTTGGGTGCTGGGCGCTCGGAGGACTGCCAGATAGTCAAATTCACCACTCACCGCGGCCAGTTGGCGCAACTCGGGGAAAAGGCTGAGCCGGTCGATGACCGCACGTGCTGACTTGGGGCTCACCGCCAGGTTCACAAAGGCTTGTACGCCTTCGGTGCCTTCAGTGGCCGCCAAGCGCACCGTGTAGCCGGTGATCGCGCCGCTGGCCTCGAGGCGGGCCAGTCGCGCAACCACCGTCGTGCGGGCGACATCCAAGCGCCGGGCCAAGTCGGCGGTGGGGGTGCGGGCGTTGGCCTGCAGGAGTGCGATCAATGCCCGGTCCAAATCGTCGAGGGTGTTGGCCATGATTCCGCCTGAAACATTCAGAACGTCGATTGTGATCGCCGTTTCGACCAAAGATCGCGATCAATTGACGCACTTGGCCTATCAATCGGCAAGCCATCTCCATAAAGTGCTGTGCATTCCTGCAACCGCACACGAAAGCCACCTCATGAAGATCGCCCTGCTTGGCGCCGGACACATCGGCCAAACCATCGCCCGCCTGCTGCACGCCACGGGCGACTACACGGTGACCGTGATCGACAAGAGCGCGCCCTACTTGGCTGTGCTGGCGGCCGAAGGCATTGCCACCGCGCAGGTGGACACCGAAAACAAGGCGGCCTTGATGGCCCAGTTGACCGACAAGGACACCGTGGTGAACGCGCTGCCTTACCACCTGGCCATCACCGCTGCTGAGGCCGCGCTGGCTTGCGGCTGTCACTACTTCGACTTGACCGAAGACGTGGCCGCCACCAAGGCCATCAAGGACATGGCCGAAGGCGCCAAGACCGCCTTCATGCCCCAGTGCGGTTTGGCTCCCGGCTTCATCGGCATCGTGGCCCACCACCTGGCCAAGCAGTTCGACGAAGTACGTGATGTGCAGATGCGCGTGGGGGCGCTTCCGGCGTTCCCGACGAACAAGCTGAAGTACAACTTGACCTGGTCGGTAGACGGCCTGATCAACGAGTACTGCCACCCCTGTGAGGCTATCCATGGCGGTGACTTCATCTCGGCCCTGCCGCTGGAAGGCTTGGAGCACTTCAGCCTGGACGGCACCGAATACGAAGCTTTCAACACCAGTGGCGGCCTGGGCACCCTGTGCGAAACGTGGGCTGGCAAGGTGCGCAACCTGGACTACAAGACCGTGCGTTACCCCGGCCACCGGGACTTGATGAAGTTCCTGCTTGAGGACCTGGGTCTGGCAGCTGACCAAGAGCAACTCAAGGCCATCATGCGCAAGAGCATGCCCGCCACCATGCAAGACGTGGTGCTGGTGTTCGTGACCGTGAGTGGCATGAAGAACGGCGTGCTGCTGCAAGAAGTCTTTGCACGCAAGATCTTTGCCGACCGCGATGTGAGCGCCCCGCTGAGCGCGATCCAGATCACCACCGCCGCCGGCATCTGCGCCGCGGTCGATCTGTTCCGCGAAGGCAAGTTGCCCCAGTCGGGCTTCGTGCGCCAAGAGCAAGTGGCGTTGCCTGACTTCCTGGCCAACCGCTTCGGCATGGCCTACCAGCAGAGCCGCCAGGTCGAGTCCATCGCCTAAGCTGCCACCCAACCCCCCGATCTACAGCGCCGCCGCACTGATACCCAGCGCGGCGGCGCCTTGCCGTATTGGAGACCCCGCATGACCGCTTCCCTCACCCCATCCCACGCTCAAACCCACGCCCTGCTGCAACGCCTGGGCGTGGCCCCGGCGCTGTACACCGAAGGCACCCTGGCCGCGCGCTCGCCGGTGGATGGTGCCCGCACCGGCATGGTGGTGGAAGCCAGCGCCGCCGAGATGCACGCCGCCATCGGTCGCGCGCACGCGGCCTTTCTGCAGTGGCGCAATGTGCCGGCCCCGAAGCGCGGCGAGCTGGTGCGCAAGTTCGGTGAAGTGCTGCGCGCGCACAAGGCCGACCTCTCGGCCCTGGTAAGCCTGGAAGCCGGCAAGATCGCCAGCGAGGGCCTGGGTGAGGTGCAGGAAATGATCGACATCTGCGACTTCGCGGTCGGCCTGTCGCGCCAGCTGCATGGTCTGACCATCGCCAGCGAGCGTCCCGGCCACCGCATGATGGAGCAGTGGTTGCCCTTGGGCGTGGTGGGCATCATCAGTGCCTTCAACTTCCCTGTGGCCGTGTGGGCTTGGAACGCCGCGCTGGCCTTGGTGGCGGGTGACACCTGCATCTGGAAGCCCAGCGAAAAGACCCCGCTGACGGCCTTGGCCACCCAAGCCCTGTTCGAGCAGGCCGTGGCCGCTTACGTGGCCGACGGCCATCTGGCGCCCGAGGGCTTGAGCCAAGTGCTCAACGGCGGTGCCGCGGTGGGTGATGCCTTGGTGAGCGATGTGCGTGTGCCATTGATCAGCGCCACAGGCTCCACCCGCATGGGCCGCTTGGTGGGCCCCAAGGTGGCGGCGCGCTTTGGCCGCTGCCTGCTGGAGCTGGGCGGTAACAACGCCCTCATCGTCAGCGACAAGGCCGACCTGGACTTGGCTGTGCGCGCCATCGCCTTCGGCGCCTGGGGCACCGCCGGCCAGCGCTGCACCACCACGCGCCGGGTGATCGCCCACAAGGCGGTGCACGACCAACTGGTGGCGCGCCTGGACAAGGTGCGTGTGCAACTGCGCATCGGCCACCCGCTGCAAGACGGCACCTTGGTGGGCCCGCTGGTTGACCAGCAGGCTTTTGACGCCATGCAAGCGGCCCTGGCCCAAGCGCGTGACCAAGGCGGCACCGTGCGCGGCGGCGCCCGCGCGCTGGCCACCGAGATGCCTGAGGCCTACTACGCCGAGCCGGCGCTGGTGACCATGCCGGCCCAAACCGAGGTGGTGTGCCACGAGACCTTTGCGCCCATCCTCTACGTGCTGCAGTACGAGACCCTGGAGCAGGCTATCGCGCTGCAAAACGGCGTGCCGCAAGGCCTGTCCAGCGCCATCTTCACGACCGACATCCGCGAGGCCGAGGCCTTCATGGCCGCCAGCGGCAGCGA
>CAZAIR010000300.1:0-3693 GCA_964485225.1 uncultured Burkholderiaceae bacterium | reverse complement strand
CGTAGGGCGGCAGGCTGTCCTGGTCGGTCTGGTCGGGGCGCAGCTCGGCCGAGGGCGGCCGCGTGATGATGCGTTCGGGGATCACCGGGCCCACCGTGCCGTCGGCGCGCCTCACGGGCTGGCGGTTCTTCCACTCCGCCAGGCGGTAGACCAGCGTCTTGGCCACGTCCTTGATGACGGCAAAGCCGCCGGCCATGTCGCCGTAGAGCGTGCAGTAGCCGGTCGCCATCTCGCTCTTGTTGCCGGTGGTCAGCACGATGCTGCCGAACTTGTTGGAGAGGGCCATCAGCAGCGTGCCGCGGATGCGCGCTTGCAGGTTCTCTTCGGTGGTGTCGGCCGCGCGGCCCTCGAACAGCGGTGCCAGGCTGTGGTTGAAGCCACCGAACAGCTCGCTGATGCCGATCTCGTCGTAGCGCACGCCCAGGCGCTCGGCCATGTCGCGGGCGTCGATCCAGCTGATGTCGGCGGTGTAGGGCGAAGGCATCATGACCGCGCGCACCTTGTCGGCACCGATAGCGTCCACGGCGATGGCCAGCACCAGAGCGGAGTCGATGCCGCCCGACAGGCCGATGAGGGCGCCGGGGAAGCCGTTCTTGCCCAGGTAATCGCGCACGCCGGTGGTCAGCGCGCCCCACACCTGGGCTTCGGGCGCTGGCAGGGGGGCGATGTCGCCGTGGCCGGTGGTATCGGTCAGCAGCAGGTGCTCGCTGAACATCGGCGCGCGGGCGCACAGCTGACCGGTGGCATCGAGCGCGAACGAGGCACCATCGAACACGATCTCGTCTTGCCCGCCCACCTGGTGGGCGAACAGCAGCGGCAGGCCAACGGCGCGGGCGGTCTGCGCCATGCGGGCCTCACGCTCGGCGGGCTTGCCAAGATGGAAGGGACTGGCATTGATCACAGCCAGCAGCTCGGCGCCAGCGGCTTTGGCCGCACGGGGCGCTTCATCCAACCACGCGTCTTCGCAAATCAACAAACCTACGCGGCAGCCGGCCACCTCGAACACCAACGGCGCCAGCCCAGCATCGCGGCCGCTGACGAAGTAGCGACGTTCGTCAAACACTTGGTAGTTCGGTAGCTCGCGCTTGGCGTAGGTGGCCAGCACCTGCCCGCCTTGCAGCACCGCTGCCCCGTTGAAGCACTGCGGCGCTTGCACCGAGCGGCCGCGTGGCTGAGCCTGGTGGGCCGGCACGGGCAGCGGTAGACCCACCACCACGGTCACGGGCAGGCTAGCCAGGGCGGCGGCCAGCTGCTGCAGCTGGCCCTGGCAGGCGGCCAAGAAGGCGGGGCGCAGCAGCAGGTCTTCGGGTGGGTAGCCGCAGAGGCTGAGCTCGGGCGTGAGCACGAGCTGCGCGCCCTCGGCCACGGCCTCGCGCGCAGCGCGCTCGATGCGCCGTGCGTTGCCGGCCAAGTCACCCACGGTGATGTTGATCTGCGCCAAGGCAGTGCGCAGGGTCATAAGCGGTCTCCAGGTTCCATCCGGGCAAGAAAAAGCAGCCCGAAGGCTGCTGCTGATCATGCCTTGCGGGGCAGCGTTCAGGCCTTGCGAGCCGCATAGGCGGCCATGCCATCACGCACTTCAGCGACAGCCGAGTCGCGGCCTTCCCAGCCTTGCACCTTGACCCACTTGCCGGCTTCGAGGTCTTTGTAATGCTCGAAGAAGTGCTGGATGGTCTTGAGGCGCATCGGGTTCAGGTCTTCGTGCGACTGCCACTGGCTGTAGATCGGCAGGATCTTGTCGATGGGCACAGCCAGCAGCTTGCTGTCGCCGCCCGCTTCGTCTTCCATCTTCAGGATGCCCAGGGGGCGGCAGGTGACCACCACGCCAGGAATCAGCGGCACGGGGGTGATGACCAGCACGTCCACCGGGTCGCCATCGGCGGCCAGCGTTTGCGGGATGTAGCCGTAGTTGCACGGGTAGTGCATGGCGGTGCCCATGAAACGGTCCACAAACAAGGCGCCGGTTTCCTCGTCGACTTCGTACTTGATGGGATCGGCGTTCATCGGGATCTCGATGATCACGTTGAACTGTTCGGGGGCCTTGGTGCCCGGGGTGACGTTGTGCAGGCTCATCGCTTCGCTCCTGGGGAAAACGCGCATTCTAGGGAGGCAAATCCGGTATGCCCGTGGGCCGAGGCCCACCGCGTTAACCCGGCCCTGGTGGGCAAACCCCCAAAGGTTCTAGGGTCGTGACTCCATAGGATCTGGGCCCTGCACCGTGCAGTCGGCGGTGCGTCCCTCGACCCTTTCAAGGAGAGATGCGCATGACGACAGAACTGGCCTTGATCTTGGCTCTGATATGCGGCGTGTTCGCGGTGCTGTACGGCTTCGTGCAGCGAAGCTGGATCCTGAGTCAAGACGCGGGCAACGCCCGCATGCAGGAGATCGCGCTAGCGATCCAGCAGGGCGCGGCGGCCTACCTCGCACGGCAGTACCGCACCATCGCCATCGTGGGTGTGGTGCTGGCGGTCGCCATTGCGGTGGTGCCAGGGCTGGGCCTGCTGACGGCAGCTGGCTTCGTGCTGGGCGCCGTGCTTTCGGGCCTGTGCGGCTTCATCGGCATGAACATCTCGGTGCGCGCCAACGTGCGCACGGCGCAGGCAGCCACCAAGGGCATCGGTCCGGCACTGGACGTGGCCTTCAAGGGCGGCGCCATCACCGGCATGCTGGTGGTGGGTCTCGGGCTGCTCGGGGTGGCGGGTTTCTATTACGCCATCACCGGCGGCAGCGGCAGCACCAGCGAGGCCCTCAAGCCGATGTTGGGCTTGGCGTTTGGCTCCAGCCTGATCTCCATCTTTGCGCGGCTGGGCGGCGGCATCTTCACCAAGGGTGCCGATGTGGGCGCTGACCTGGTGGGCAAGGTCGAGGCCGGCATCCCCGAAGACGACCCGCGCAACCCGGCCGTGATTGCCGACAACGTGGGCGACAACGTGGGCGACTGCGCGGGCATGGCCGCCGACCTGTTCGAGACCTACGCCGTGACGCTCATTGCCGCCATGGCGCTGGGCGCCCTGATGGTGATGGGCAGCGGCCCCGGCGGCTCGCACGCGGGGGTGATCTACCCACTGGCACTGGGCGGCGTCTCGATCATTGCGTCCATCATTGGCTGTGGCTTCGTCAAGGCCAGCCCCGGCATGAAGAACGTGATGCCCGCGCTTTACAAGGGCTTGGCGGTGTCCGGCGTGTTGAGTTTGATCGCCTTCTTCTTCGTGACGCGGGCGATGTTCCCCGGCACGGTGCAGCTGGCCGGCGGCGCCAGCACTTCGGCCATGGGCCTGTTCGGCGCTTGCGTGGTGGGCTTGGTGCTCACCGCGGCGATGGTGTGGATCACCGAGTACTACACCGGCACGCAGTACGGTCCCGTGAAGCACGTGGCACAAGCCAGCACCACCGGACACGGCACCAACATCATTGCCGGCTTGGGCGTGTCGATGAAGTCGACCGCATGGCCGGTGCTGTTCGTGTGCGCGGCCATCTGGGCGGCCTACACGCTGGCCGGGCTGTATGGCATCGCCGTGGCCGCCACCTCGATGTTGAGCATGGCCGGCATCGTGGTCGCGCTGGACGCCTACGGTCCCATCACCGACAACGCCGGCGGCATTGCCGAAATGGCCGAGCTGCCGCCCGCCGTGCGTGATGTGACCGACCCGCTGGACGCCGTGGGCAACACCACCAAGGCGGTGACCAAGGGCT
>CAZAIR010000299.1:0-3695 GCA_964485225.1 uncultured Burkholderiaceae bacterium | reverse complement strand
CCGTGCGCAAGAGCAACTCGGCCGATGTGGACGAGGGCTCGCTGGGCGCCACGGTCGACCTGCAAGCGGCGCGTCCGTTCGACTTCAAGGGCTTCACTGCCACCATGTCGGCCAAGGCCCGCTACAACGACCTGGCCCAGAAGACCGACCCGCGCATTGCGTTCCTGGTCACCAACACCAACGCCGACCGCACCTTCGGCGTGCTGCTGTCGGGCGCTTACTCCAAGCGCCAAGTGTTTGAAGAAGGCTTCTCGACCGTGCGCTGGGATAACGGCCCCTCCAGCGGCGGTTGGTGCGCCCCGCAGGGCGTGACCCCGGCCAACCCGACCACCTCCACCGCCACCACCTGCGGCCCCGCCGCCCAAGGCGTGGCACGCTTGCCCAACACGCCGGAGAACGTGGCCGCCTACAACCTGGCCAGCAACGCCGCCAACTTCCACCCGCGCCTGCCGCGCTACGGTCGCCTCACGCACGACCAAGACCGCCTCGGCCTCACCGCCGCCGTGCAGTGGCGCCCGTCGGCCTCCACGCTGGTGAGCCTGGATGTGATGCATTCCGAGCTGAGCGCCACCCGCCAGGAAGACTTCCTGTCGGCGATCTCGTTCAGCCGCAACGCGTCCCAAGGTGGCAAGCCGCAAACCAGCGTGGTCAGCACCAGCTATGCCGCCAACGGCGCGCTGCTGACCGGCGTCTACAACGGTGTCGATATCCGCGCTGAATCGCGTTTCGACGAACTCAACACCACGTTCACGCAGCCGGCTCTCACGGTGCAGCACGACTTCACCGACACCCTGCGCCTGACCACCAAAGTGGGTCGCGCGCAGTCGCGCTTCCGCAACCCGGTGCAAACCACCACCACGCTGGACGCCCTGAACGTCAACGGCTATGGCCTGGACTTCCGCGGCAACGACCGCCTGCCGGTCATCACCTACCCGTTCGACCCCGCCCAAGTGGGTGGCGCGCTGACCCTGGTGACCGTGCCCCAGGTGAGCACCGGCACCCAGCCCACGACGGTGGCCAACACCACCACCAGCGAGATCCGCATCCGCCCTCAAGGTGCCAACAACATCAACGACGTGGCCCAAGTCGACCTCAACTGGGACGTGATGCCTGAGCGCCTGAGCCTGCGCGCTGGCCTGAACTGGAAGCGCTACAGCTTCGACACCTACGAGTTCCGCCGCGTCAACCAAAACGACACCATCTTTGCGCCGCCCACGGGCACCTCGGTGGCCAGCCTCACGACCACGCTCAGCGGCTTTGGCAAGGGCCTGAACCTGCCGGCCGGCACGCCCACCGCCTGGGTCATCCCGAACCTGAGCGCCATTGCCTCGGCCTACGACATCTACTGCAATTGCTTGAAGAGCGGCCCTGCGGGCGGCCCGGGTGACTTCACCCTCTCGTCCATCACCAACGGCAACGCCCGCGGCAACAACCGCTCGGTACAAGAGACCGATACCGGCGGCTACCTGATGGCCGACTTCAGCGAGCGCGTGTTCGGCCTGCGCATCAACGGCAATGCCGGCGTGCGCTACGTCAAGACCGAGCAACTGGCCAAAGGCTTCCAAGCCACGGCCGGCGGCACCGAGGTGAGCACCCTCAACAGCTACACCGACGTCCTGCCGTCGATCAACCTGTCGGCCAACATCTCGCCCGAAGTCATCTTGCGCGTGGCCGCCTCCAAGGCCATGGCCCGTCCGCAGCTGGGCAACCTGAACCCGGGCGGCACCATCAGCACCACCGGCACGCTCAGCGTCACCAGCGGCAACCCCTTCCTGAAGCCGTTCCGCGCCAAAACCCTGGACCTGAGCGCCGAGTGGTACCACTCGCGCAGCGGCTTCGTGGGCTTGGGCCTGTTCCAAAAGAACATCGACACCTACATCCAGAGCCTGCGCAACAACATCCCGTTCAACCAAACGGGCCTGCCGCTCTCGCTCTTGCCCAGCAACTTCACGGGTGAAGAGGTGTTCCAGGTCACCACCCCCATCAACACCCCCGGGGGCAAGCTGACGGGCTTCGAGATCAACCTGCAGCAGCCTTTCACCTTCCTGCCGGGCTGGGGCAAGCACATGGGCTTGCTGGTGAACTACACCAAGGTGAAGTCCAAGATCACCTACTTGGTCTCGCCCACCAGCAACGTGACCATCGTGGACGACCTGCTCAACATGTCGCCCACTTCGGCCAACGCCACGCTGTACTACGACGACGGCACCTTCAGCGCCCGTGTCTCACTGTCCAAGCGTTCGACCTTCCTGACCCGCGTGCCGGGCCAGAACAACAACGACGTCGAAGGCAAGTTGGGTGGCTCCAACGTCGACGTGTCGTTCTCGTACAAGGCGACCAAGAACATGGACATCACGCTGGAAGGTGTGAACCTGACCAACGAGGCCAACGACCAGTTCATCAGCCGCGCTCGCAACAGCTCGGTGGTGAACCACGTCACGGGCCGTGAGGTCCTGCTGGGTGCGCGCTACAAGTTCTAACTTGGCGCTGGTGTTGGCGCTGCTTTGCGGCAGCGCCACGCCCACACTCTCTTGGGCCCAAGGGCAACCGCCCTTGGGCCCGCGTGTCCTTTTGGTGGGCGACTCAACGATGGCCCCGCGCAGCGGCTACGGCAACGCGCTGTGCGCGCAGCTGCAGCAAGTGGCCTGCTTGAACTTGGCGCGCGGCGGCCGCTCCACCTTGAGCTACCGCGCCGAAGGCCTGTGGGACACGGTGCTCACCCTGCTGCGCGAGCGCGGCCCCGGCGACACGCGCCAGAAGAACCTGGTCCTCATCCAGTTCGGCCACAACGACCAACCCGGCAAGCCTGGCCGCTCCACCGACCTGGCCACCGAGTTCGGCCCCAACCTCGCGCGCTACGTGGCCGAGGTGCGCGCCGAAGGCGCCGACGTGCTGCTGATCACGCCGCTGACCCGCCGCAGCTTCCAAAACGGAACGCTCGTCAACGACCTGCGCCCCTGGGCCGAGGCCACGCTGCGCGTGGGCGCCGAGCTGGGCGTGCCCGTGCTCGACCTCAACGCCAGCAGCAGCGCCGCCGTGCAAGCCATGGGCCCCGAAGCCGCCGACACCCTGGCCGAGGCCCCCCCGCGCTTCGACCGCACGCACCTCGGCCCCAAGGGTGCCGCGCTGTTCGCGCAGCAGGTGCAAGACGGCCTGCTGGCCCTCAAGCCCGAGCTGGCCCGCGCACAGACCTTGCGCTGAGCCTGCACTGACACTCCCGGCCATGGATTGGTTCTCCCCGGCCCAGCTCCTGGGCTACCTGGCCGCGGCCTTCGGCCTGGCCTGCTTTGCACAGACCAACGACCGGCGCTTCAAGCTCTTCATGGCGGCCGAGTGCGCGGCCTACATCGGCCACTTCGCGCTGCTGGGCCAGCCCACGGCGGTGGCGAGCACGGCGGTTTCGCTGGGGCGCTCCATCGCGTCCTTGAAATGGCGCACGCCGGCGGTGGGCCTGTTTTTCATCGCGCTGAGCCTGGGGCTGGGGGCCTGGCTCTTCCAGGGCTGGCTGAGCCTGCTGCCGATCGCCGCTTCGTGCATCGGCACCACGGCGCTGTTTTTCCTGCACGGGCTGCGCATGCGCGCGCTGATGCTGGTGGGCACGCTGCTGTGGCTGGTGAACAACCTGCTGGGGGGCAGCATCGGCGGCAGCTTGCTCGAGGCCTGCCTGGCGCTGGCCAACCTGCGCACCATCGCGC
>CAZAIR010000298.1:0-3712 GCA_964485225.1 uncultured Burkholderiaceae bacterium | reverse complement strand
TCGCCGGCGTGTCCGAGAAGATCGACGGCCTGGAGGTCTTCGACGCCGAGCGCCACGCCGGCCGCGTGCTGGGCATGGGCGACATCGTGGCCCTGGTCGAGGAAGTGACCAAGGGCGTTGACATGGCGTCGGCCCAGGCCCTGGCCGAGAAGATGAAGAGCGGCGACGCCTTCACCCTCGAAGACTTCCTGATGCAGTTGCAACAGATGAACAAGATGGGCGGTCTGGCCAGCTTGATGGACAAGATGCCGAGCCAGATCGCCGCCAAGGCCGGCGCTGGCGACATGGACCGCGCCGAGCGCGACATGCGGCGCATGAGCGGCATCATCCATTCGATGACCCCGCTGGAGCGCCGCAAACCCGACCTCATCAAAGCCACCCGCAAGAAGCGCATCGCCACGGGCGCTGGCGTGCAAGTGCAAGACGTGAACCGCCTGCTCAAGCAATTCGAGCAGATGCGCGACATGATGAAGAAGATGAAGGGCGGCGGCCTCATGAAGATGATGAAGCGCATGGGCGGCATGAAGGGCTTGCCAGGGATGTAAACCCGCCCCCCTGTTTGAAGGGGCGCATCACACCGGGTTACCTTTCCTCGCCCATGACAACGGCGCCGCCCGATAAGGTGCGCGGCCATGCGCTACGCCCCACCTGAAAACCCTATCGCCCGCTGGTGGCACTCTGCAGGCCCCTTACGCTGGTGGCGGCAAATCACCACCGGGCGCGCCGGATGGCAGGCCCTGCGCCAGCGCCCACATCGCGAAGCCGACACGGTGCAAGCGTGGCCACCCGAGGCCACGCGCGTGCTACCCCGGCCTGAACGCATGGTGCACACCGCCTTGGTCGCCGCCTTGCCCGAGTGCTGGATTTGGCCCCACGTGCCCCTGCCTCATTTGGTGCGCGTGCCGTCGCGTCGCTCCTACGCCGAATGGATCGCCCGGATCGGCCACCTCAGCGTTGATTTCGCGGTCTGTGACCGCAGCAGCCTGCTGCTCGGCGTGGTGCTGATGCCACTCACTTCGGACAGCAGCCGCGCGCTGCGACGCCGCACTCGGCTCGTGCGCGTACTGGAGGCTGCGGGTGTGCGCGTCGTCGAATGGCACGCCAGCCGCCTGGACAGCGTTAGCGCTGTGCGGTCTGCCTTGCTACCGCCAACCGAAGCAAACGCCACCGCGCCAGTCAGCTCAGCAGCGCCTGGGCGAATTCGCGTGCATTGAAGGTCTGCAGGTCTTCCAGCTTCTCGCCTACCCCGATGAAGTAAACCGGCACCGGCCGCTCGCGGGCGATGGCGGCCAGCACGCCACCCTTGGCCGTGCCGTCCAACTTGGTGACCACCAGGCCGGTGAGCTTCAAGGCGTCGTCAAAGGCGCGCACCTGGGTCAGCGCGTTTTGACCGGTATTGCCATCCACCACCAACAGCACTTCGTGCGGCGCGTCGGGCTGGGCCTTGGCGATCACGCGCTGGATCTTGCGCAACTCTTCCATCAGGTGCAGCTGCGTGGGCAGGCGACCCGCGGTATCGGCGATCACCACATCCACCTTGCGCGCCCGTCCCGCGTTCACAGCATCAAAGGTGACCGCAGCGGGGTCGGCACCCTGCTGGCTGACGAAATCGACCTGCCCTTTGATCACGCCATCAGCACGATCGGCCCACACGGCGAGTTGCTCACGGGCGGCGGCACGGAAAGTGTCGGCCGCGGCCAGCAGCACCTTTTGGTCGGCGTCCAACAGGTGTCGCGTGAGTTTGCCGATGCTGGTGGTTTTGCCTGCGCCATTGACGCCCACCACCATCATCACTGTGGGCTGGTGGCGGCCAACCTCTAGGCCACGCTCCAGTGGCTGCAGCAGTTCGGTCAGCGCATCGGTCAGCAGCCCTTTGACAGCTTGCGGGTCTGTGGTGCGGGTTTCGCGTACACGTTGCTTGAGGCTATCGAGCAAGAACTGCGTGGCCTTGACGCCGGTGTCAGCCAACAGCAAGGCCTCTTCCAGCTCCTCATACAAGGCGTCATCGATCGTGGTACGACTGAACACCCCGGCCAAGCTCAAGCCGGTGCGGCGAAGGCCCTCTCGCAAGCGGGCGATCCAGCCGGGACGTGGAGCAGGGGCTGGCGCGGGTGCAGGTGCAGGTGCAGGTGCAGGTGCAGGTGCAGGTGCGGGCGCAGGCGCGGTGACCGGAGGAGGCGGCGCAGCAACGAAGGCTGCGGGCTTCTGGGGCAACGGCGCCGCAGCGACAGGCGCCTCTGGCAGCGGCGCCTCAACCGGCGCCAGATCAGGCTTGCGGGCCGGCATCGGCACCGTGAAAGCCACCTCGGTGAACACAGAACCGTCGTCGGGCGTGACGTTTGTCGGCTTCTTGAAAAAACTGAACATGGGCCGGGGCTTGTCAAACCTGGATTCGGCTGGGCTATACTGGCGGGCTCATGGCGCTTTAGCTCAGCCGGTTAGAGCGACGGAATCATAATCCGCAGGTCCGGGGTTCGAATCCCTGAAGCGCCACCAAAACAAGAAAAGCCCGTAAGTCAACGACTTACGGGCTTTTTTCTTGGCCGGCGCGGCCAGCCTCACGCACAGCTCAGAACCAGAGCCAAATGCGACGCACCCAGTCGGGCATGCGGTTGGGCTTGGGTTGGTAGTTCTGGCGAAGGCTGGCTGGGCTCATGGTGTGCGGCTCACTGATGGGATGTGTGTACTGTATGAAAACACAGTATTCGGCGCAAGTGCCTTGTGCCGACGACTAGACCTGAAGCCGCCCGCAACGATGGGCGGTCTTTTAGAATCTGGCCCTCTACGCCGCCCCGCTGCACTGCTGCAGTGGGGCTTCTTGTTTCCGCAGCCCCTGGATGAACCCCATGAAACGCTGTGCCTTTTTGATGGCGCTGCTTTGCGCAGCCGGCCTTGCCCAAGCGCAAGTGCACCGCCAGTTCCCGGCCGACGCCTTGCGCGGCACCTTGCAGGTGGATGTCGCACCCGAGGTGCGCCTGAACGGCAAACCCGCGCGCTTGGCGCCGGGTAGCCGCATCCGCAACGAGACGAACTTTTTGGTGGTGCCCGGTGAGCTGAGCCAGCGCGGACGGCTCACGGTGCACTACACACAGGAGGCCGATGGCCTGCTCAAAGACCTGTGGATCTTGAACGCCCCCGAGTTGGCCAACAAGCGCTGGCCGCAGACCCGCGCTGAAGCCGCCGCCTGGCGCTTCGACGCAGCCCAGCAGATCTGGAGCAAGCCATGAAGAAGGTTTACGTGAAAACCTTCGGCTGCCAAATGAACGAGTACGACTCGGACAAGATGGTGGACGTGATGCACCAGGCCGAGGGCTACGAGAAGACCGACGACCCGGAGCAGGCCGACCTGATTTTGTTCAACACCTGCTCGGTGCGCGAGAAGGCGCAAGAGAAGGTGTTCAGCGACCTCGGCCGCGTCAAGCACCTGAAGGCCAAGGGCGTGAAGATCGGCGTGGGCGGCTGCGTGGCCAGCCAAGAAGGCGCGGCCATCATCGAACGCGCCCCCTATGTGGACGTGGTGTTCGGCCCGCAAACGCTGCACCGCCTGCCGCAGTTGCTGGACCAACGCCGCACGCTGGCGCAGCCGCAGGTGGACATCAGCTTCCCGGAGATCGAGAAGTTCGATCACCTGCCCCCCGCCAAGGTGGAAGGGCGCAGCGCCTTCGTGTCGATCATGGAAGGCTGCAGCAAGTACTGCAGCTACTGCGTGGTG
>CAZAIR010000297.1:0-3716 GCA_964485225.1 uncultured Burkholderiaceae bacterium | reverse complement strand
AGCAGGTGCGGACTGGGGATTGCTTTGGATCAACATGCCCCAGATTGCCTGCCTCAACGCCCAGAGCCCCAAGCGCGCTGCGCACGACCTGAAACCGCTGCGCCCGTGCGCCTTGGCCCTGGCCTTGTCGCTGCTGGGGCTGGCCATGGCACCGGTTTCGGCGGCGGTGGTCATCAGCCAGGTCTATGGCGGCGGCGGCAACAGCGGCGCCCCGTTCAACGCTGACTTCGTGGAGCTGCGCAACACCGGCACCAGCCCGGTGAGCTTGGCAGGCTGGTCGCTGCAGTACGCGTCGGCCACCGGCAGCAGCTGGACCAACAACGTGCAGCTCACCGGCACCATCCCCGCCGGCGGCTTCTATTTGGTGCGCTTGGGCGCGGGCGCTACTGGCGCCCCTGTACCGGCCCCCGATCAAACAGGCGGCATCGCCATGAGCGCCACGGCCGGCAAGCTGGCCTTGGTGAACACCACCACCATCCTGAGTGGCACCTGCCCGACGGGCGCAGCGATCCAAGATTTCGTGGGTTACGGCGGCGCCAACTGCAGCGAAACCAGTCCCACGCCCGCCTTGAGCAACACCACGGCGGCCTTGCGCGCGCTGGACGGCTGTACCGACACGGGCAACAACAGCCTGGACTTCAGCGTGGGCGCGCCGAACCCGCGCAACAGCAGCAGCTCCGTCACCGCTTGCGGTGGCGGTGGCGGTGGCGGTGGCGGCGGCGGTGGTGGTGGCACCGAGCCCGTCACCGTGGCGGCCACCTTCACCATCCAAGGCAGTGGCGCGCAAAGCCCCTTGCTGGGCAAAGTGGTGCGCACCAGCGGCGTGGTCACGCGCGTCAACAGCAACGGCTTTTTCATTCAAGACGCCGCTGGCGACGGCAACCCCGCCACCTCGGACGGCCTGTTCGTCTTCACCAGCAGCACCACCTACCCCGCCGCCGTGGTGGGCAACGCGGTGAGCGTGACCGGCACGGTGGCCGAGTTCAACACCGGCGCCAGCAACAACCCGCAAACCAACACCCGCACCGTGACGCAGCTCAGCAGCGTCAGCGCCGTGACCCTGACCGGCACCGGCCAAAGCATCAGCCCGGTGGCCGTGAACCTGGCCGACTTGCCCGCGGGCGAGCTGGAGCGATTCGAAGGCATGCTGGTGTCGCTGAACGGCCCGCTGGTGATCGCGCAAAACGCTTTCCAAAGCCGCTTCGGCCAGCTCACGCTGTCGGCCGGTGCGCGCCCCGAGACGCCCACCAACCGCTTCCGCCCTGGCGCTGAGGCCCAAGCCCTGGCCGCCGACAACGCGCGCCGCCGCATCGTGCTGGACGACGGCAGCAATGCCCAGAATGTGAGCCCCACGCCCTATCTCGGTGCCAACGCGCTGCCGCGCGCCGGCGACACCGTCACCAGCGTGACCGGGGTGATCGACTTTGGCCTCAGCACCGCCGGCAACACGGGCCCGGCCGACTACCGCATCCACCCCACGGTGGCACCGCAGTTCAGCATCACCAACCCGCGCAGCAATGCGCCGGCCTCGGTGGGCGGCAACGTCAAAGTCGCCAGCTTCAACGTACTGAACTACTTCACCACCTTCACCAACGGCAACACCGCCGCCGGCCAAACCGGCCAGGGCTGCAGCGAAGGCAACAGCACCAATGCCGGCAACTGCCGTGGCGCTGACAACCTGGCCGAGTTCCAACGCCAGCGCACGAAGATCGTCGAGGCCATGGTCGCCATCGACGCCGACGTGCTCGGCCTGATGGAGATCCAGAACAACGGCAACGTGGCCGCCCAAAACCTGGTGGATGCGCTGAACGCCCGTGCTGGCGCGGGCACCTACGCCGTGGGCGCCATGCCTGCCCAGGGCACGGGCACCGATGCCATCCGCATGGCGGTGCTCTACAAGCCAGCGCGCATCAGCCCGGCCGGCGCCCCCACCAGCGACACCAACCCGGTGCACGACCGTCCGCCCCTGGCCCAGCCTTTTGTGCTGCCCAACGGTGAGCGCTTCACGCTGGTTGTCAACCACTTCAAGAGCAAAGGCGGCTGCCCGTCGGCCAGCAACTCCGAGTACGCCGGCAACTTCGATGCCGGCGACGGCCAAGGCTGCTGGAACGCCAAGCGCTTGGCGCAAGCCCAGGCGCTGCGCACCTTCGTGAGCCAGATCCAGAGCAGCAGCGGCATCAACGATGTGCTGTTGGTGGGCGACTTCAACGCCTACGCGCAGGAAGACCCGATCTTTGCGCTCACCAGCTACGGCTTTGCCGATCAGCTCGGCCGCTTCCAGCCCGGCGCTTACTCCTACGTGTTCGACAGCACCGCCGGCCGCTTGGACCATGCGCTGGCCAGCCCCACGCTGGCCGCACGGGTGAACCGCGCCGGTCATTGGCACATCAACGCCGATGAAGGCCCGCAGCTGGACTACAACCTGGAGCTGAAAGCCCCGCTGGCCTGCGGCGCCGCCACCTGCCCGGCCGACCCGTACACGCCGTCGCCGTTCCGCTCCTCGGACCACGACCCGATCCTGGTGGGCTTGAACATCTACAAAACGCTGACCGCGGCCCCAGGCAGCACCAGCTTGGTCGGCACGCCGGGCGATGACATCTTGATCAGCGGTGCGGGCCGCCGCAGCCTGACCGGTGGCGCTGGGCGCGATCAGTTCGTGTTCGTGGCCGGTTTTGCCGGTGGCGCCACCATCACCGACCTGCAGCCGGGGCTGGACACCATCTCGCTCAAGGCCGTGTTGCAAGGCCTGGGTGTGAACACCGCCAACCCGATCGCCAGCGGCCAGCTGCTGTGCAGCGCCTCTGGCAGCGACGCCCTGATCTCGGTCGACACCGACGCCGCCGGCCCCGCCACGCCGCGCGCCCTGGTGCTGATCAAGGCCCAAGGCTGCGCCGTGCTGAACACCACCAACTTCACCTTCTGAAAGCCCTTCGCATGAGCAACACCCTCCGCCCTTTCAAGGCCGCTTGCGCCGCTGTGCTGCTGGCTTGCGCCAGCCTGTCGGCGCAAGCCGCTGCGGTCTACAACTTTGACGGCCTGGTCGACTCCGGCCCGCTGCTGGGCAGCGCCTACGCCGGCAGCTTCAGCTTCGAAGAGCCGGCCCCCAGCTTTGACGGCAGCGTCGCGCTGACCAGCTTCCAGCTGAACTTCTTCGGCCAGAGCTACACGCTGGCCGATGCCGACGACTTCACCGTGCCGACGGCTTTGTTCAGCTTCGGCCAGTTCGTGGGCATCGACTTCATCGACGCCGATGCCGCCGACATCGCGCTGCGCCCCGCCGTGCAACTGACGGCCGGCTTCTTCGATTTGAGCGAAGCCTTCTTCGCCTATACCGCCGTGGACGGCGCGGGCTTCGGCAACTTCACCCCCGTGCTGCAGCAAGCCCAAGTGGCCGAACCCGCCAGCCTGGGCCTGGCCCTGGCCGGCTTGGGCGGCCTGATGGTGTGGCGCCGCCGCGCTGCCCGCTGACACAACCCCACCCCGAAAAGGCCAGCCGCGTGCTGGCCTTTTTTCGTTCTGGCGACACAGAGAATGCGGCCGCCCGCGCCCAGCGCCCACGCCACACCCGATTGCCCATCCATGACTGCCTTGCTGCACTGGTCTGTCCTGCTTCCCCTCCTTGGCGTCGGCACTTTGCTGGCCGCGATCGGGCTGCCCCCTCACCTGCTGGTGACCCTGGGCTGCTCCGCCGCGCTGGTGGCGGCGGTGGTATCGGC
>CAZAIR010000296.1:0-3772 GCA_964485225.1 uncultured Burkholderiaceae bacterium | reverse complement strand
CCGCACCCACCGACACCGCCACCTCGGGTGCGCTGGTGCCAAAGGCCACGATGGTCAGCCCCACCACCAACGGAGAGATGCCAAAGGACAGCGCCAATTTGGATGCGCCGCGGACCAGTAAGTTGGCGCCAATCACCAAGGCGACCAAACCAGCCAAGAAAAGCAAAAAGTTCACAGGCGCCTCGCGTTGTAAAAGCGCGGCAACTGTAGCTAGATGCCTGGCCTTGATCACGACACCAAACCCATACCCACGGAGCACATCAGGCTGAAGGGCCCATCACGCATCCAAACGGATACCGCCCATACCGATCACGCCAGCCAGCGCCGCGCAGCCAACCACTGCTGCGCCTGCACCCAAGGCGGGCTGCCGGGCGGGGCTTGCTGCATCAGCTTCGGCCACAACCGCTGCAGCAACTCGGCGGTGACCCAGGCATCGCTGCTGGCGCGATGACGGGTGCCAGCTTGCAGCCTGAAGTGATGCAACCAATCGTCCAGCACCCGGTGTGGCAACTCGGGGTGCAGGGCGGGCGCCAAAGCAGCCAAGTCCAGCCAGGGCAGCGGCCAGCCGTGGCCCAGGTGGGCTTGTGCAGCGCGGTCGAGCATGGTGGCGTCGAAGTCGGCATGGAAGGCCAGGCAGGGCGAACCGGCTGCGAACGCGAGCAAGCGCTGCAGGGCGTCAACAGGCGCCAACCCTTGGCCCTGCTCGCCGCGGCCAATGCCATGCAGCAAGATGTTGCGCCTTGCCACGGCATCCAAGGGCAGATCGGCCGGGGCTTGCAGCACCACCTCCAGGCTGTCTTGCACCCGCAGCACCGGTTTGCCCGTGCCCAAGTGCACGCCCACGGCAGCGGCGGCGATCAGGCGGTCGCGGCGCATGTCCAGGCCGCTGGTCTCGACATCGATCACCACCCAGCGCTGGGCCCGGGGCGCTTGGGCGAGCGCCTGGCGGCGGGCGGTCCAATCGCGCAGCCAACTCATCGCAGGTAGTCCAGCTCCAGGCGCTGCTGCAAGCGCTGCGCAACGCGCAGCGACACGCGCAAGGTGCGGCGGTCCAGGTCGTTCAGGCTGTCCATCGGACACCAGTTGGGGGCATCGGCCGGTGCGGTGTTGGCCAGTTGGGTGCGCAGTCGCAGGCCTTGCAAGAAGTCGAAAGAAGCTGCCCAACCTTCCCGCTCGCTGGCCGCCACGCCCCGTGCCACGCCCACCTGCAGCAGGCGCTCGCGTGTGCCTTGAGCGGCCACCCCGGCGGCCAATGCCATCACGCGGGCGGCTTCCACAAAGAGGCCAGCGCCCTGGGTCTTCAGGTCCAAGCCCGCGACGCCGTCGCGCTGGTTGGGGTCGAGGGCGCCGCGCCATGACAGCGGCACACGCCAGCGCAGCGCGTTCTCGGCCAGCAGCTTGGCAAAGCGCGGGCTGACCGGGCCACTGGCCAATGCCAGCAGCGGATCGGCCAGGCTGAGGTTGCCAGCGATGGGGCGGGCGTCGAAGTAGATCGACACGCGCAACAGGTCCTCCGGCGTCCCCTGCTGCAGCCACTCGGTGAAGGCCAACTGCCACTCCTGCGCGCTGCGGCAGCACGGTGCTTGGCTGGCCATCACGCCGCCTTTGCACAGCGGGTAACCGGCGCGATCCAGGTCGGCGCACACGACCTGCCCCAGGGCCAACCACTTCGGGCGGTCGGCATCTGGCTGGTCGCTGACGAACAGCAGGCCGTTGTCTTGGTCGGTGGCCACCGTTTGCTCGCCACGCCCTTCACTGCCAAAGGCCAGCCAAACGGCTTGGTTGAGGTCGAGCCCCAGTGCTGCGGCGTGCAGGGTGACCAGCCGCTCGGCCAGCAGGTCGTTCAAGTGCGCCACCAGCGCAGTGAGCGAGCGCGGCGCGGTGCCCTGCTCGACCAGCACGCGCGCCAGCTCGCGGATGCGCGGCGCTTGCTCCAGCACCGCGGGCACGTCATCGGCCACGCGTAACTCGCTGCTGATGCGCTGCACCGACAAGCGGCTGAGGGCGAACAGGTCACGCTCCGAGACGATGCCCACCAAGCGCCCGTCTTCCACCACGGGCACGTGGCGCACCGTGTGGCGGCTCATCAGCAGCGCAGCGTCTTGCGCGGTGTGTTGCGGGCTTAAGGACCGAAGCTGCGTGGTCATCACATGGGCGATGGGCGTGCTCAAAGCCCGCTGCGGCAGGGCCACGCGCTCCAGCACGTCGTCGCGGGTCAACACCCCGAGCGGCCGCTGCTCGGCATCCACCACTATCACCGAACCCACCCGCCGCTGGGCCATGGCGCGCAAGGCCAGCTCCAGCGGCATGTCGGGGCTCACGCTCAGCACCTTGCGGCGCATCAGCTCGGCCAGAGGCCGCTCCATGGCCTGCTGGGCCAACGCGGCATGGGTGGCGCGCTGCGCTTGCTCACGCTCGGCCAGGTGAATGAGCTGCAGCACGCGCTCGCTCAGGTGCGCGGCCAGGGGTGGGCTGATCTGTGCGGTGGCCTGCACCACCTCCGACGGGATGCGCCAAGCGAACACATCGGTTTCGGCGCTGTAAGTGGCGGTCACCGCCCGCGCTTGCATCAGCGCGGCCATCGGGAAGCAGTCTCCGGCCTCGTACTGCCATCCGATGCCCGGCTTGTCGAGCTCGGCCAATCCGTGCTGGGCGCTGACGAGCCCGCTCTTGACCACGAACAGCGCGCTGGGGGGACCGTCAGCTGGGCTGACGATGGGCTCGCCGGGTGCGAAGTAGATCTGCTCGGCCGCGCTCACCAAGGCGCCCAGCGCCGCATCGGTCATGGCGTCGAATGGCGCGTGGTGGCGCCACAGGGCCAATTCCTGGCGCAGCAGCGCTGCGGCCGGTGTGTCCACGCTCATCTCGCCCCCAAAGAAAAACGGCCCCGCAGTATGCGGGGCCGTTTCAGAGGAAGCCTAGATGTGGATCAAGACTTGCCGAGGTTCAGATCGGGGTAACGCACGTGCTCGACCAGCTCTTGCGTCGCACGGCTCGGGGCCGGGGTCAGCAGGCTCACGATGATGATCGTGGCCAAGCCAATCGGCATGCCGAAGATGCCGGCCGAGATCGGGGCGATCTCGAACCACAGCTTCACCGGGCCTTCGACATCAAACAGCCCACGCAGCCACGGTTGGGTGGTGATCATGTAGTACAGCGTCACCGCCAACCCAACGATCATGCCGGCGGAGGCGCCCCACTTGTTGGCGCGCTTCCAGAACACACCGAGCACCAGCGCCGGGAAGAAGGCTGCAGCCGCCATCGAGAAGGCCGCGCCCACCAGGAACAGGATGTCGGCGATCTTCAAGGACGCCACATAAGCCGCCAAGCCAGCCACCACCAACAGCAAGATCTTGGAGATCAAGACGCGGCGCGAGGTCGAAGCGTTGGGGTCGATCATCTTGTAGTAGACGTCGTGGCTCAGCGCGTTGGCGATGGTCAGCAGCAGGCCGTCGGCGGTCGACAGCGCAGCAGCCAAACCACCGGCCGCCACCATGCCGGAGATCACGTACGGCAAGCCGCCGATCTCAGGGGTGGCCAACACGATGATGTCGCCGCCGATGCGCATCTCACCCAACTGCAAGATGCCGTCCTTGTTGATGTCGGTCACAGCCAGCAAGGTCGAATCCACCTTGGACCAGCTGCCAATCCAGGCCGGTAGCTCGGTGAACGGCGTGCCCACCAAGTGCGTGAACACCTCGAACTTGACCAACACCGCCAAAGCAGGCGCCGTGAAGTACAGCAAGAAGATGAAGAACAAGCTCCACGTCAC
>CAZAIR010000295.1:0-3798 GCA_964485225.1 uncultured Burkholderiaceae bacterium | reverse complement strand
CCGCAAGGGCCGTTCAAGGCCGATACCTACAGGTATTGAGGCCCCCCCGACGCGGCGGGGCCGCCTCTCCTTGGCACCGCAGCCAGGGGCACCCCGTGCGGACTGGCAGCGCCAGATCCGCCGGGGTCACTTGATCTGCTGCTGCCCTTGCTACGTACGTCTTGCCCTCCATGAGCTCTTCTTTGTTGACGACCCGCGTGGACCAGTTGTTGGTTCAGCGTGGCTTGGCACCCACGCGATCGGCCGCGCAGCGTTTGATTGCGGCCGGCGCGGTGCAGTGGCTGGGGCCGCAAGGCTGGGCCACGCCGAAGAAGGCGGGCGAGGTGCTGCCCACGCGCTGTAAGCTCAAGGTGATGGACGACGCCGAGACCCGCTGGGTGTCACGCGGCGGCCTGAAGCTGGAAGGCGCGCTGGCGCACACCGGGCTGGACTTGACGGGTCTGCGCGTGCTGGACATCGGACAAAGCACCGGCGGATTCAGCGAGGTGTGCCTGCACAAAGGCGCTGCTGCAGTGGTCGGGGTCGACGTGGGCCACAGCCAGCTGCACCCACGCCTGCGTGGCGATGCGCGCCTGCGCTGCATCGAGGGCGTGAACGCCCGCGAGATGACGCTGGACGATGTGGGCGGCGAGCCCTTCGATTTGGCGGTCGCCGACCTCAGCTTCATTTCGCTCACCCTGGTGCTGCCGACGCTGGCTGCGCTGGCGCCCCAGCTGTTGCTGCTGGTGAAGCCTCAATTCGAGCTGCAGCCGGCCCAGATCAGCAAGGGCGGCTTGGTGAAGGACGAGGCCTTGCTGCCCGAGGTTGAGCACAAACTGCGCGCCGCCTGCGAGGCCTTGGGCCTGAGGGTGCGCGACTACTTCCCCAGCGGGATTGCCGGCGGTGACGGCAACCGCGAGTTCTTCATCTGGGCCGAAACGCCCCACACGCCATGACCAGCACGCCCGTCAGCGTCGAATTCTTCCCGCCCAACACCCCCGTCGGGCACGACAAGCTGCTGAACCAAGTGGTGCCCGCCCTGCAGGTGCTGCGCCCCGAGTACTTCAGCGTCACTTATGGCGCCGGCGGCGCCACGCGCGACAAAACTTTGGCCACGGTGAAGGCCATCGCCGCCACCGGCGCGCAAGCCGCGCCACACCTGAGCTGCGTGGGCGCCACGCGCGAGACCATCAGCGAGATCTTGGCCGAGTACCGCACCCAGGGCATCAACCGCGTGGTGGCCCTGCGCGGCGACCTGCCCAGCGGCACAGCATCCTTGGGCGAGTTCCGCTACGCCGACGAGCTGGTGGCCTTCATCCGCGAGACACAAGGCAGCGATTGGCACATCGAGGTGGCCGCTTACCCCGAGACGCACCCGCAGTGCCGGTACGCTGCCAAGGACCTGCAGCACTTCGCGCACAAGATGAAGGCCGGCGCCGATGCCGCCATCACGCAGTTCTTCTTCAACCCCGAGGCTTACTTCCATTTCGTGGACGAGGCGCGCAAGCTCGGCGTCACCCAGCCCATCGTGCCGGGCATCATGCCTTTCCACAACTACCACCGCATTGCGCAGTTCGCGCAGCGCGATGGCATCGACATCCCGCGCTGGGTGGCCTTGAAGATGGAAGGCTTCATGGACGACGCGGCCTCGATCCGCGCCTTCGGCCTGGACGTGATCACCCGCCTGTGCGAACGCCTGGTGGCCGGTGGCGCACCAGGCTTGCACTTCTACGCGCTGAACCAGAGCGATCTGGTGGTGGAAATCGGCAAGCGCCTGAACCTGGCGCGGGCCTAGGGCCTGTTAACACTACAGGCCCTAAACGTCCCCGGCCTTTACCCAGGTCCACTCGCCCAGCTTCAGGTCCGCGCCCAAGCTGACACGGCCGAAACCGCTGCGGTGCAGGCCTTCGCAGCGGTTGCCCACCGCGGCAATCATGCGTTTGACCTGGTGGTAACGGCCGCTGGTGAGCGACATCACCAGCTGCTGCGGCGTCACCAGCTCGGCGCACTCCGCCGCCACCGGGGCGGGATCGTCGTCCAGCACCACACCGGCCAGAAGCTTTTGGCGCGCCGCTTCGTCCATCGGGTGCTTGAGCGTGGCCTCGTACACCTTGGGCAGCTTGCGCTTGGGGTGCGTCCATTTGTGGATCAGCGCGCCGTCATCGGTCAGCAGCAGCAGGCCGGTGGTGTCTTCGTCCAAGCGCCCCACCGGCTGCAAGCCCCGCACCCGCAGCGGGCCGGGCAGCAGGCTGAGCACGCTGGGGTGGTGCTTGGGCTTCATGCTGCACTCGTAGCCTTTGGGCTTGTGGAGCATCACCACCGCCTTTTCAGCGTAAGGCCAGGGCACACCGTCGACCTCGAACACCAAGCCCTCAGGGTCGATCTCGGCATAGGGGTCCGTGGGCGTTTCGCTGCCAATGCGCAGGCGGCCGTTGACGACCAAGCCCGTGCACTCGTGCCGGGTGCCGAAGCCCTGGCTGAATAAAAGTTGCTGAAGTTGCATGGGCCCGTTTCTACACCGCCTCGCGGCTTCTCCTTGGCTTCATGCAGGCCCTGCAACCCCATTGCTGATCGGGGTGTCCGCTTGGCTCGGTTTTTGGGGCTGTACGGGGCGGCGCTGCTGCTGCAAGCCGACCTGCCGAAGGGCCTCTTCAACCGCCGCCGACGGGGTGGCACGCGCACGGGCCGCGATCGCTGCTTGAGCCGAGTCCACAGCACCGACCGCAAGGGGTACGTGCGCGCCTTGTCGACAGGACGCACGGCTAGCATCGCCGCCCTGTCATCACACGTGAACAAGCCATGCAAACACCTTCAGACCGCCTTTCTCGGCGGCATCTTTTGATCGCGACCAGCTTGTGTGTCAGCACCGCAGCGACAGCGAAGGCCGAACCGGTTGACCCCGAAGATTTGGCACCCGATGCATTGGGCACGGGTGCAGACGGGCACCCCATGCGCAGGGCAGATGCGCCGAACACCATCCACGTCATTTGTTTTTGGGCCACTTGGTGCGGCTACTGCAAAGCGGCGCTGCCGGTCTTGGAGAACCTTCAAAGGCGCGTGGGCGACGACGTGCTGCGCACCGTGCTCATCACCAGCGAGGACCGGGACGTCTACCGGCAACTGGTCCGCAACGCCAAGGCACTGCAAGTGCGTTTCAACCGCGACGGCGACAACGCCGTGCACGCCGCATGGGGCAGCCCGAAGGGCGTGCCTTACATGGCGGTGGTGGACCACCGTGGCGCCGTGCTCGACGTCGCCAGCGGTTGGGGTGAAGGCAGCACGGATTGGCTGGTACACAACATCAACAAAGCCATCCAAATCCGCAACAAGGCCTTGGCTGCCAGCCCCAGCTGACGCCACCAACAGCCCGCGGCCCAGCACCGCTGGCGTGCAGCCAACACCCGCAGGCGAAACCCAGCGCGGCGTGCCTCTGCGCCGCGCCAGCGCCTAGGGGCCTCTCCCTAGAATCCTGCGACTTCAAGAAACCGCAGGTAACTCCCATGAATCTTCCCGGCCTCGACTTCCAATTGGGCGAAGACATTGACGCGCTGCGCGACGCCGTGCGCGACTTCGCCCAAGCCGAGATCGCTCCCCGTGCCGCTGAGGCCGACCGCAACGATCAGTTCCCGATGGACCTGTGGCGCAAGATGGGCGAGTTGGGCGTGCTGGGCATCACCGTGCCCGAGACCTATGGCGGCGCCAACATGGGCTACTTGGCCCACATGGTGGCGATGGAAGAAATCAGCCGCGCCAGTGCCGCCATCGGCCTGAGCTACGGCGCGCACAGCAACCTGTGCGTGAACCAGATCAAGCGCAACG
>CAZAIR010000294.1:0-3806 GCA_964485225.1 uncultured Burkholderiaceae bacterium | reverse complement strand
CGGCACCGCCAACTGGCGCACCGACCTGTACAGCGGCCCCACCAGCGGCACGCTGATGACGCACAAGGAAAGCATCGAGCTGTTCAAGCGCCTGGGCGTGAAGATGACGCCGGAGCTGAAGTCGCCGAGCGTGACGATGCCGTTTGACGGCTTCACGCAAGCGGCGTATGCGCAAAAGCTGATCGACGAATACCGCGCTGCCGGCGTGCCGGCGCGCCGTGTGTGGCCGCAGTCGTTCAACCTGCAGGACGTGCTGTACTGGATCAACCACGAGCCGCAGTTCGGCCGCCAAGCGGTGTACCTGGACGACGCGAACACCGTGGCCGATCTGCCGGGCCTGGGGGAACTGCAGAACTTGCGCTCGCAAGGCGTGCGCATCGTGGCGCCGCCCATCTTTGCGCTGTTGACGGTGGACGGCAGCGGCCGCGTCGCGCCGTCGCAGTACGCGCGCAACGCACGCCAAGCGGGCATGGACATCATCACCTGGAGCCTGGAGCGCTCGGGCGTGCTGGCCGATGGCAACAACGGCTTCTACTTCCAGAGCTTCGACAGCGCCATCCAGCGCGAGGGCGACCTGTTCGAGGTGCTGGACGTGCTGGCCCGCCAAGTGGGCATCATCGGCATCTTCAGCGACTGGCCGGCCACAACGACCTTCTACGCCAACTGCGCGAACCTGCGCTAAGCCCGCACGCTCAGCTGCTTGACGTGAGCCTGCGCACGCGCCAAGCGCCGCCGCAGGCTGCCCGCCAGCACCACGAAAGAGGTGCCGCCCTGCCCCAGCACGGCGCGGTACCAAGCCTCTTGCTGCGCGCGGAAACGCGCATCGCGGCGGGTGCCGTCCTGCATAAACGGGAAGTCGCCCTGGCACAGGAACACGGCGTCATAGCGCCGCTTGGCCAGTGCCACCAGCTCAGGGTCAGCGCGGCCGAAAAGCCACAGGCTGTAGCCCAGCGTGGTGAGCGGGCTGGTGTCGCCCACCACCACGGACGGCAACGTGCGTGCCGCTTCGTCTTCGCGCGCCACCTGCGTGCGGGCGATGTGCAGCAGGTCATCTCGGCCCAACTGCCCGCCGCGCGCTTCCCACCATTCGCGCCCGAACTCGGGCACCAGCGCGCCGCCGGTGGCCTGGGCCAAGGCCGCCGCCAAGGTGCTCTTGCCGCTGGATTCACCGCCCAGCAAGGCAATGCGGGGCACCCAATCGGCCGCCACATCGGCTGAGATGCCCGCCACAAGGCCGGCTGGTTGCGATCGCAGCTTCTGCCGGAGCCCGGTGCCGCTGACCGGGTGGGCCACGCGTTGCGGGTCGGGGGCCACGGCCACCACCGGCTGGCCCAGCGCTTCGCTCAAGCGCTGCGCGCAAGGCGGGCCATAGGCCTCGTTGGCGAACAAAGCATCGGGGCGCTGTTGCAGCACATCGCGCAGCAGCCAGGCCAGGAAGGCTTGCTGCTCGGCATCGGGGGCGTCGTTGCGCGGCAGGGTGCGCGGGGGCACACCGCTCTGCCGGCAACGCCGGTGCAGTTCGTTGCGGTCCAGCACGATGGCCCGGTGCTGCGGGCAGCGACGCTGCAACCAGGCGCGGCGCAGCTCGGGGCCGCAGCGCGGCAACTCGGGCTCGCTCCAACTCAGCAGCAGCAGCTCGTCGCACTGCGCTGCCGCGGCGGCGATCAAGCTTTCGTGCCCCAGGTGCAGCGGCGCGAACTTGCCCACCACCAGCCCCAGCCGAAAGCGCTTGGCGCTCATACGGCCGGGCTCATCTGCCGGCGCCAGTGCCACCAGCCGTACCAAGCGTTGAACCAGTAAAAGCCGTAGAGCACTGCCGTGAGCCACAGCCCACGCGAGGCAAACAGCGGCACAGCCAGCGTGTTGACCATCAGCCAAACCGGCCAGTTCTCCAGCTTGCGTTGCATCAGCAGCAGCTGCGCCACCACCGACAAGCCCAGCACGGCCGCGTCCAGGAACGGCATCCAGGCGTTGGTGAAGGCGTGCAGCAAGCCGCCATAGCCCACGGTGATCAGCACCGCCCCGGCCGCCCCCCAGGCCAGCTGGCGCGGCTGCGCGCGGGTGACGGGCACCGCCTGCTGTTGCGCCCCACGCAACCAATGCCGCCAGCCCCAGAGGCTGCTGGCGATGAAGAACAGCTGCAGCGTGACGTCGGCATACAGCTGCGCGAGCCCGAACTGCCACGCGAACAGCGCGCAGCCCACGATGCCCAGCGGCCAGGTCAGCACATGGTTGCGCGCCGCCAAGACGATCGCCGCCGCCGTCACGCCATTGGCCGCCCACTCCAACGCGCCAATCTCGATCATGGGGCACTCACCAAGTGCAGGAAGCGGTCGAGCATGTGGAAGTGGTCGTCGAAGCACTGCGCTTCCATCGCAGCCAGCTCGGCGATGGGCACCCAGCGCGCTGCCGCCGCGTCGTCCTGTCCCTGCACCTCGGGCAGCTCGCGCTCGCCCAGGTCGAAGTGGTGGGTGTGCGAGATGGTGCGGCCGCGCTGGCTGCGGTCCGGGTGATCGAAGGTGGCCACGCCGCGCAGCGCGCGCTGCAGGGTGTCGGGCAGCAAGCGCAGGCCGGTTTCCTCTTCGAGTTCGCGCACTGCCGATTGGTACAGCGTGTCGCGTGGCTCCACAAAGCCGCCGGGCAGCGCCCACAGGCCCTGGCCGGGTTCGCGCCCCCGCTGGATCAGCAGCACGTGGCCGGCGCACTGCAGCACCACGTCCACGGTGACGAACACCGGCGCGTAAGGCGCCGCGGCCCAGGCCTGGCGGTAGCCCTTGAGCATGGCCCACTCGCGGCGCAGCGCGGCCAGGTAAGGCAGGTGGGCCCAAGCGCGCACGAAATCGCGCGTGCTGGGCGGCACCTGGTCCACCCAACTGGCCAGCACCGCGTCCAGCGCCTCGGGCTCGCTTTCGAACAGCGCCGCACGCAGATCGGTCGCATCCACACGGTGCTGGCGCGGCAGGCTCAGCAGCTGCCAGGGGGCGAAGCGGCGCAGGTAGTCGCTGGTGGCGTCCTTGAAGTGACCCACCAGCAGCGCTTCGTCAGCGCCGGTCAGCCGCTTCACACCTTCGCGCACGGCCTGCACCCAGCGGACTTCGTCGTACAGGTCGCGCAGGGGCAGCACGTCCACGCGGGCACGGTCGGCCTCAGGCAAGGCCAGGCGCAGCATCTCGGCGCGCTCTGCGGCGCTGAACGGATGGCGCGGCGAGCGCGCTTGGTGCGCCGAGCCCAGCACCACCACCACGCGCCGCGCGCTGGCCAGGGCCTCGCGCACCAGGGCCAGATGGCCGAGGTGAAAGGGCTGAAAGCGACCGATGACCACTGCAACCTGAACGGCACTCATGCCAACACCCCCGAGTAATGCGCCGCAATCGGCATCTGCCGCCCTTGGCCAAAGGCCCGCGCACGCAGGCGCACGATGGGCGGGGCTTGGCGGCGTTTGTATTCGCTGCGGTGCACCAGGCGGGCCACGCGTTCGATCAGGGCGCGGCCTTCGTCGCTGGCGCGCAGCTCGGCCATGCGGGCTTGTGCCACTGCGCGCTCGGCCGGGGCCAAGCGCTCGCCTTCGATCATCAGCATGAGCACGTCGTCCAGCACCGGGTAGGGCGGCAGGCTGTCGCTGTCGCGCTGGCCCGGCGCCAGTTCGGCCGAGGGCTCTTTCTCGATGATGGCCTCGGGGATCAGCTCGCGGCCGGCGGCTTCGTTGAGGTGGCGCGACAGCGCAAACACCTCGGTCTTGTAGAGGTCGCCGATCAGGCCCAGGCCGCCGTTGGTGTCGCCGTACAGCGTGCAGTAACCGACCGAGA
>CAZAIR010000293.1:0-3839 GCA_964485225.1 uncultured Burkholderiaceae bacterium | reverse complement strand
GCGTACCACGTGGAAACGCCACGTGGCGTGATCACGTTCTTGGATACCCCAGGTCACGAGGCCTTCACGGCGATGCGGGCCCGTGGTGCGAAGGCCACCGACTTGGTGATCTTGGTGGTGGCTGCCGATGACGGCGTGATGCCGCAGACCAAGGAAGCGATCCACCACGCCAAGGCCGCTGGTGTGCCGCTGGTGGTGGCGATCAACAAGATCGACAAGCCGGGTGCCAACCTCGACCGCGTGAAGCAAGAGTTGGTCGGCGAGCAGGTCGTGCCGGAAGAGTACGGCGGCGAGTCGCCGTTCGTGCCGGTGTCGGCCAAGACGGGTGCCGGTATTGACAGCTTGCTGGAGCAAGTGCTGCTGCAGGCCGAGGTGCTGGAGTTGCGTGCACCGGTCGCCACGATGGCCAAGGGTCTGGTGATCGAAGCCCGACTCGACAAGGGTCGCGGCCCGGTTGCCACGGTGCTGGTGCAGAGCGGCACGCTCAAGCGTGGCGATGTGGTGTTGGCCGGTTCCACCTTCGGCCGGGTGCGCGCCATGCTGGACGAAGACGGCGCCGCCAGCCAAGAGGCTGGCCCGTCGATCCCGGTCGAGATCCAAGGTTTGTCGGATGTGCCGCGCGCCGGTGACGAGTTCATGGTCTTGGCCGATGAGCGCCGCGCCCGTGAAATCGCCACTTTCCGTGCCGGCAAGTACCGCGATGTGAAGCTGGCCAAGCAGCAGGCTGCCAAGCTGGAAAACATGTTCGAAAACATGGGCGCTGGCGATGTGCAGACGCTGGCCTTGATCGTCAAGGCCGACGTGCAGGGCTCGCAAGAAGCCTTGGCGGCTTCGTTGCTCAAGCTCAGCACGCCCGAAGTGCGGGTGCAGATCGTGCACGCGGCCGTGGGTGGCATCAGCGAGACCGACATCAACTTGGCGATCGCCTCGAAGGCCGTGGTCATTGGCTTCAATACGCGGGCCGACGCTGGTGCACGCAAGCTGGCCGAGGCCAGTGGCGTTGACCTGCGTTACTACAACGTCATTTACGACGCGGTGGACGAGGTCAAGGCTGCCATGAGCGGCATGCTGGCCCCGGAGCAGCGCGAAGAGGTGATCGGTATGGCCGAGATCCGCAACGTCATCGTGGCCACCAAGATCGGCACGATCGCGGGTTGTATGGTCACCGCCGGCACGGTCAAGCGCGATGCACGCTTCCGTCTGCTGCGCGAGAACGTGGTCATCTACACCGGCGAGTTGGATTCGCTCAAGCGCTTCAAGGACGACGTCAAGGAAGTCAAGGAAGGCTTCGAGTGCGGCGTCAAGCTCAAGAACTACACCGACATCCACGAGGGCGACCAACTGGAGTTCTTCGAGGTCAAGGAAGTGGCACGCACGCTGTAATCCCAGCGCTGACCAGGCTCAAGGGCCCCGCCGGCGCAAACCGCTGGCGGGGCTTTGTCCTTCAAGGCACACCTTATGCGACACAAGAAAAGCACCCCCAACCGCAGCTTTCGCGTAGCCGACCAGATCCAGCGGGATCTGGCCGAATTGGTGCGCGAGCTTAAGGACCCGCGCCTGGGGATGCTGACCCTGTCTGGCGTGGATGTGACCCCGGACTACGCTCACGCCACGGTGCGCTTTACCTTGCTCCTGGGCAGCCCGCAGGACACCGAAGACGCGCTGAACGAGGCGGCCGGCTTCTTGCGCAACGGCTTGTTCAAGCGACTGCAGATCCACACCGTGCCCACTTTGCACTTTCGCTTTGACAAGAGCACCGAGCGGGCGGCCGAGATGAATGCGCTGATCAACAAGGCCAACGCCCAGCGTGCAGCCGACGACCTGCCGGCTGACGACCACCGCGAAGACTGATGCAACGCCTGCAACGCCCTCGCCAACCACGCCGTGCCCTGCACGGCGTGTTGCTGCTGGACAAGCCCCTCGGCCTGTCCAGCAACGATGCGTTGCAGAAGGTCAAGCGCTTGCTGCGCGCGGAAAAGGCTGGCCACACCGGCACCCTGGACCCCTTGGCCACCGGATTGCTGCCGCTGTGTTTTGGCGCGGCCACCAAGTTCAGCCAGCTGAACCTGGAAGCCGACAAGGCCTATGAGGCCACGCTGACCCTGGGCCAAACCACCACCACGGGTGACCGTGAGGGCACGGTGGTGCTCGAGCGCCCGGTGGCCTTTGATGTCACCACGTTGCATGCGGCCCTGGCCCAGTTGCGAGGTGAGATCGACCAAGTGCCGCCGATGCACTCGGCGCTCAAGCACGAAGGCAAGGCGCTGTACGAGCTGGCGCGGCAAGGCGTCGAGATCGAGCGTGCCGCGCGCCGCGTCACCATCCACGCGCTCGAACTCCTGTCACATGACGGCGACACCATGCGCCTGGCCGTGCGCTGTTCCAAAGGCACTTACATCCGCACTCTGGCTCAAGACCTGGGCGAGCTGCTGGGCTGTGGCGCGCACTTGGCGGGCCTGCGCCGCACCGCCAGCGGCCCCTTGGCCCTGGGCCAAGCCGTGACCCTGGCGCAGCTGGAAGCCGAAACCGATGACGAACGCCTGCGCCATGTGCTGGCCCCTGACACCTTGCTGGCCGATTGCCCGCTGATCCGTCTGGGCGTTGACGACGCCGGCAAGCTGCTGGCGGGCTTGCGCCGCCGCACGCACGAGCAACCGGCGGCGCGCGTGCGCGCCTTCGGCCCTGAGCCCACCGCTTTCCTGGGCAGTGCCCGGGTGGTGGCGGGTGAATTGATTCCTGAGCGTTTGCTCAGTCCCATCGAGCTGCAGACGCTGCTCGCTGGCCCTGCATCCTTGAACCGAGACCTGCCATGAGCATGCAAATCCGCAACATCGCCATCATTGCCCACGTTGACCATGGCAAAACCACCATGGTTGACCAACTGCTGCGCCAGAGCGGCACCTTTGCCGATCACGAAAAGGTGGTCGACACCGTGATGGACAGCAATGCCATCGAGCGCGAGCGTGGCATCACCATCTTGGCCAAGAACTGCGCCGTGAGCTGGCAAGGTACGCACATCAACATCGTTGACACCCCGGGCCACGCTGACTTCGGTGGCGAGGTGGAGCGCGCGCTGTCGATGGTGGACGGTGTGGTGTTGCTGATTGACGCCCAAGAAGGCCCGATGCCGCAAACCCGCTTCGTGACCAAGAAGGCGCTGGCCCTGGGTCTGAAGCCGATCGTGGTGGTGAACAAGGTTGACAAGCCGGGTGCCAAGCCCGACGCCGTGATCAACGCCGCTTTCGACCTGTTCGACAAGCTGGGCGCGACCGACGAGCAGCTGGACTTCCCCGTGGTCTACGCCTCGGGCATCAACGGCTGGTCGTCGCTGGAAGAAGGCGCGCCGGGCGAGCAGTGGGGCCCTGACATGTCGGCCTTGTTCAACACCGTGTTGAAGCACGTGCCGGCGCAAACCGGCGACCCAGCTGCCCCGCTGCAGCTGCAGATCTCGGCACTGGACTTCTCGACCTTCGTGGGTCGCATCGGCGTGGGCCGCATCAGCCAGGGCACGATCAAGCCGGGCATGAACGTGGTCGTGATGGAAGGTCCCGGTGGCAAAGCCGTGAACGGCCGCATCAACCAAGTGCTGACCTTCCAGGGCCTGGACCGTGTGCAGGTGTCGGAAGCTGGCCCTGGCAACATCGTGCTGATCAACGGCATCGAGGACATCGGCATCGGCGTGACCGTGACCGACCCGGCCAACCCGGCACCGCTGCCGATGTTGAAAGTGGACGAGCCGACGCTGACGATGAACTTCTGCGTGAACACCAGCCCCTTGGCGGGTCGCGAAGGCAAGTACGTCACCAGCCGCCAGATCTGGGACCGCCTGCAGAAAGAGC
>CAZAIR010000292.1:0-3857 GCA_964485225.1 uncultured Burkholderiaceae bacterium | reverse complement strand
CGGTAGGGCTCCAAGTTGCGCGCCACGTAGGTGATGACGGGCTTGTTGGGGTCGTTGGCCCGCAGAACCTCACCGCTGGGCGTTTTGAAGACGGCGTTGGGGTCCGGCCCCAGGTTCTCGGTGTCGATGCCCTCGTGCGCCACCACGATCTTGTCGAGGTAGGCCTTGGGGTGCTGTGCCTTCTGCCACTGCGTGGGGCTGATGCCCACATCGCAGTTGTTGAGGTTCAGCAGGTGCAGCGCGTTCCAGCTGCGGATGCGGGCCAGGTCGTCGAAGGTGACGGGGAACTCGGAGTCGAAGCCGATGTCGGCGTAGGGCCAGTCCGCTCGGTCGATCTGGTCCAGGCCTTCAAGCGGCGGGGCGTTGTAGAACCACTCGCAGTAGTGCACCAAGCGGGCGTCGGGGAAAACGTCTTTGGCGTAGAGGGTTTCGCCCCAGCCGGGGTGGGCCAAGATGGTGTCAGGTCGCCAGCCTTGGGCTTTGAGCTTGAGCAGGATGCGGGCCACGGCTTGACCGTGGAGCACGGCGTCTTCCATGCGGCGCAGGTAGGGGTGCTGGTCCTTGCCCACGCTGCGGTGGGGCTTGTAGCGGATGAGCTTGAAGCCTAGGGCCCCTGGCAGTTGCCGCCTTACAGAGCGGTGACGCTCTTTGCCAAGCCAGCAACGGCTGCGTGTTGCTGGCAGCTGCGATGGTGTTTGGCTGGACCTGCGATTCATATGGGGTAACGCGCTCATTGCAGCACCTCGGCGGCGCGAGGTGTTCCGTGGTTCACGGCCGAGCGCAGGCAGCATAGGTGCACGCTCTCTGCGCCTGGGCGAGTGCCGCCTCACGGCATTCGCGGCGCGTAACAAGCTGAGCCGCGAGACCACCGTTGCCTCGGCTCGGGCTTCAAGCCGCTACGGGCGAGCAAAGCAGGCCCAGGCTGCGCCGATGCGCCGTGTTCAAACACAAGCTGTCCGGGCTCCGTGGAAACCCCGCCGGGTTCACCCGCAAGCCGTGTGACCCTGTGACGACAGTGGCGCAGCGATGCAAATGCGTGTCGCTTGGCCGCAAGCGGGTGGCTGGATGGCGCAAGCCCGCGTCGCTACCGTGCAAACCGCTGGTGCATGCGGTATGGGGTGTGCCGGTATGGCGAACCCGCCGTCAACTCAACTCGGAACTTTCACGATGCGTGCACGTGCTTTCATGGCCGGCCTGTTGCTGGCCGCCGCAAGCTGCCCCCACCCTGCCCTCGCCGGCAAGCTGTATCTGATGGGCGGTGGCTACTCCGACACCAACACCGACCTGTTCGTGAACGGCCTTCGCCGCGCCACGGGCATCGACACCGCCACCACGCCCAACCTGAACAGCACGGCGAACTGCAGCCCCGACTGGGCCACCACGCGCTGCCCGCGCATCGCGGTGGTGACCTCGGCCAGCGCCGACACCGCCACGGGCGTGGACGCTTTCCAAAACGACCTGCTGACCAGCAGCGGTGCGGTGAGCAAACGCGGCTACTACAACCTGTTCCAGACGCACGGCTTCTCGCCCCGGCACGTGAACGTGCACATCGATAACTTCAGCACCGCTGCCTTCAGCGGCAACGCCTTGGGCAACGCCAACATCGCGGCCATCCAGCAGGCCGATGTGGTGTTCTTCAGTGGCGGCGATCAAGCCAAGATTGCGCGCGCCTGGTTCCGCAACGATGGCACCGACACGCCCTTGGCTGCCGCCCTGCGCGCGCGCTGGAACGGCGGCGCGGGCACCGTGGTGGTAGCCGGTGACTCGGCCGGCAATCACTTCATGAACAGCACCATGCACGGCGTGGGCATCAGCTACGGCTACCTCTACTTCGGTGCCAACCTGCCCAGCCCCACCAGCGTGCCCAATTTCGCCACCTTTGGCGACACGCGCGACGGCACCAACGCGCTGCGCTACTTCGACAACGGCGGCACCATGCGCGGCATCGGTTTCCTGCCCACCACGGTGCTGAGCGACACCCACTTTGACGCCCGCAGCGGGCGCTTGGGGAGGCTGGCTGCGGCCATGAAGTCGCTGAACATCCGCCAAGGTTTGGGGGTGGACGAGAACACCGGGGTGCTGGTCGACACCAGTGCCAACACCGCCCGCGTGTTTGGCGACGGCACGCTCACTGTCATCGACAACACCAACGCGACCAACGTGACGGCCAGCACCTACAAGGTGAACAACCTGCGTGTGAGCCTGCTGACCCGGGGCGACAGCTACAACATCAGCACCCGCACAGTGACCAGCAGCAAGACGCCCATCAGCACCCGCTTCTACAGTGGCTTTTATGACTCGCCCGACATCTTTGGCCCCTTCGAGACCAGCAAGAGCCTGACCCGCGTGGTGGACCAAACCGCCAGCTTCAACGTGGGCCGCGCACCCCGCCCCAGCTACAGCAGCGGCCCGGGCTACCCGAGCAGCGCCGGCACGCTGAGCATCCGCTTCACCCGCGATGCCAGCACCCGCGGCTTCTTCAGCGGCGGGCGCTACACGGTGTCGGGCGTGAAGGTGGACTTCGAGTAAGCGCGTTCCTGCGGGCGATGCGGCTCACACCGCATCGCCCTTGTTGGCCCCCAGCAGGCGCTCTTTCAACAGCCCCAGTTGGTCGCGCAGGCGTGCAGCCTGCTCGAACTCCAGGTTGCGGGCGTGGTCGTACATCTGCTTCTCCAGTTGCTGGATGCGGCGGCCGATTTCCTTCTCGCTCAAGCCCTCGACGTTGGGCATTTCCACCGCCTGCGGCAAGGCGTCGCGGGCCTTGTCGCTCATCACGCCGTCGATCAGCTCCTTGATGCGCTTGGCCACACCGCGCGGGGTGATGCCGTGTTCCAGGTTGTAAGCCAGCTGCTTGGTGCGGCGGCGCTCGGTCTCGCCCATAGCGCGGCGCATGGAGTCGGTGATGCGGTCGGCATACAAGATGGCGTGACCATTCAGGTGCCGCGCCGCGCGGCCGATGGTTTGGATCAGGCTGCGCTCGCTGCGCAAGAAGCCTTCTTTGTCGGCATCCAAGATCGCCACCAGGCTCACCTCGGGGATGTCCAAGCCTTCCCGCAGCAAGTTGATGCCGACCAGCACATCGAACACGCCCAGGCGCAGGTCGCGGATGATTTCCACGCGCTCCACTGTGTCCACATCCGAGTGCAAGTAGCGCACCTTGACGCCGTTCTCGCCCAGGTAGTCGGTCAGCTGCTCGGCCATGCGCTTGGTGAGCACGGTCACCAGCACGCGCTCGGTGACGTTGATGCGCAAGCGGATCTCGCTCAGCAGGTCGTCCACCTGCGTCAGCGCCGGGCGCACTTCCACCACGGGGTCCACGAGGCCGGTAGGTCGCACCACCTGCTCCACCACCTGGCCGGCCTGGCGCTTTTCGTAGTCGGCCGGGGTGGCGCTGACGAAGATGGCCTGGCGCATCTTGCGTTCGAACTCGTCGAACTTCAGCGGCCGGTTGTCCATCGCGCTGGGCAGGCGGAAGCCGTACTCCACCAGCGTGGTCTTGCGCGCGCGGTCGCCGTTGTACATGCCGCCCAGCTGGCCGATCAGCACGTGGCTTTCGTCCAGGAACATCACCGCGTCCTTGGGCAGGTAGTCGGTCAGGGTGGACGGCGGCTCGCCCGGCAGGCTGCCGGAGAGGTGGCGCGAGTAGTTCTCGATGCCCTTGCAGTGGCCCACCTCGCTGAGCATTTCCAGGTCGAAGCGGGTGCGCTGCTCGAGGCGCTGCGCCTCCACCAGCTTGCCCATCTTCACCAGCTCGTCCAGGCGCAGGCGGAGTTCTTCCTTGATGGTCTCGATGGCGGCCACGACGCGGTCGCGCGGCGTCACGTAGTGGCTCGACGGGTAGACGGTGAAGCGCGGGA
>CAZAIR010000291.1:0-3860 GCA_964485225.1 uncultured Burkholderiaceae bacterium | reverse complement strand
AGACAAGTTCTACCGCCCGGACGTGATCGACCGCGTGCTGGACACGCTGGACGAAGCCCAGGCGCTGAAACGGGCCGACCAGGCGGCCAACCGCCGCACCGAGCCGCCCGTCAGCGTGGCCCAGGTGCTGCCGCCGGTGGTGGAAGTGCTCTCGGGCCAGGACATCCGCGCCACCAGCCCGCAGCTCACCCTGCGCGTGCGCGGCCGCACTGCGGCTGATGCGCCGGTCACCGCCTGGCGCGTGCGCATCAATGGTGAACTGGCCCCCGAACTGCGCGGCCTGGGCCGTCAGGAAGCCGGCGCTGCGGCCGGCGACACCCGCGAGCTGCAGGTGACGCTGCCGCCGCGCGACAGCGAGGTGACGGTGTTTGCCGAAAACCGCCACGGCGTGTCCACCGCCGCCACCGTGCGCGTCACTTGGGCTGGCGCCGCGAACGCGCCGGAGGTTGTCAAGCCTCGGCTGTATGTACTGGCCATCGGCGTGGGCCAGTACCAGAACAAGGAGGTTGCCAGCCTGGGTGCGCTGCCGGCCAAGGATGCCCGCGATTTTGTGGAGGCCATCAAGCGCCAGCAGGGCCGCTTGTACGAGAGCGTGGAGGTCAGGCTGCTCACCGACGCCCAGGCCACGCGCGACAACGTGGTGGACGCGCTGGAGTGGCTGCAGCGCCGCCCGCGCCAGTTCGATGTGTCGATGATCTTCGTCAGCGGCCACGGCGTGAACGACCCGTCCATGGGCTACCTCTTCCTGCCGGTGAACGCCGACCCCGATGCGCTCAAGCGCACCGCCGTGAACTGGGCTGATTTCAAGTCCACCGTGGTGGCCATGGCCGGCAAGCGCCTGGTGTTCATGGACACCTGCCATTCGGGCAATGCGCTGGGCACCTCGTTCAAGGCGCCCTACACCGACATTGGCGGCGTGATCGCCGACCTGGCTGCCACCGAGAATGGCGTGGTGGTGTTCGCCAGCTCCACCGGCCGGCAGTTTTCCATTCAAGACCCGGCCTGGGGCAACGGCGCCTTCACCAAGGCCCTGGTCGAAGGCCTGAACGGCGCGGCCGGCGGCAATGCTCGCAACGAGATCACCCACAAGCGCCTGAGCGTGTACGTGAGCGACCGCGTGCGCGACCTGACGCGGGGCCGGCAAAGCCCGGTGAACCCGGATCCGGTGGGCGTGCCGGACTTTGCGGTGGCGGTGAAGCCGTGATCAGAACGCACAACGCCATGACGCCGTGCAAGGGGGCAGGGCCAGGACCGCGCAGCCGCTGCCGTCCAAAGCCCTCAGCGTATGCTGAACCGGCCGATCATCATCGCGCTGACGCACAAGTCTCCTGGTTCGACGCCGTTCTTGGTCCAGGCGGCAAACCCGAGCCCGCCTTGAGCGCACAAGTGGCACCGCTGTCCAAACCTCACACCCTGCACGGGCGGACGGCAAGGGTTGCACGACGCCTGGCGGCCCTCGTGGCCATGCTCTGGCTGCTGCTGGCGGGCAGCCCCGCCGCCGCCGAACGCCACGCGCTGCTGATCGCCATTGGCGACTATGCCGAGCCTTCGGCTCGGCTCAAAGGCATCGAGCACGACCTGCGGATGGCGCGCGAAATGGCCCAGGCCTGGGGAGCGCACCGGGATAGAACCCAGGTGCTGGTCGACAAGCAGGCCACCTACAGCGCCATCCGGTCGGCCTTGAGCGAACTGGCGTGGCGCATCCAGCCCGGCGACGAGGTGCTGGTTTACTTCTCCGGCCACGGTGTGCGCAAGACCCAGGCTGGCAACCCGGGCTGCCAGGAGGCCCTCGTCACCCAGGAGGGCCGGGTGTTGATGGACGCCGTGTTGCTGGAGTACCTGCAGGCGCTGGCCAGCCGGGCGCGCCGCGTGGTCATGCTGACCGATGCCTGCTACTCGGGCGGCCTGGCCACCAAGTCACTGGGGCGTGGCGCACCGGACGACAGCCAGCCCAAACACTACCCCGCGGCGCTGCTGCCCGATCTGGCCGACGCCAAGTCTGGCCCCGATGGACGCATCGTGGACGCCTGTGCCGTGCAGGTCAACATCACCAAGGGCTTGCCGCGCGGTGCCGCCCCAGGCCGCATCCTCATGCTGTCTGCCGCCGCGCAAGACGAAGCTGCCTTCGCCACCCCGCAGGGCAGCCTGGCCACCCGGGCATGGTTCAGTTGCATGAAGGCCGAGGCCCGCGGCACCGGGCGAGACCTGGCCCGCTGCGCACAAGACTGGATCAATGCCCAGCAGCCGCGCCGGCAGCAAACCATCACCACCAGCCTCAACCCCGATCTGCCCTGGAGGGAGTGAGCGAGGTTGCTCAACACCCCAGGACGGACCTGAAGCACCCGGAGGACACCCCCATGCAACGCCGTGAACTGCTCCATCTGGCCGCCGCGCTGGGCGCCGGCATGGCCGTGGCGCCGGCCCGCGCGGCCATTCAGTGCGGGCCCTTCATGCCACCGGCCGGCGTGCAGATGTGTGAGGCCGGCATCCTCAGCGCCGTGGCCGACCAAACCGCCGCTGCGGTGAATGGCCAGCACATGTCGCAATGGTGCTGGGCGGCCTGCATCTCGATGGTCTTTGAATACCACGGCCACCCCGTGGCGCAGGAGCGCATCGTGGCCGACACCTTCGGCCGCCTGATGAACCTGCCCGGCCAGCCGCGCCACATCCTGGCCAAGCTCAACCGCGTGTGGGAAGACGATGGCGGCGACCGCTTCCGTGCCCAGGGCGACGCCTTCACCGCCAATGCCATCACCGCCGCGCAGGACCTGGCGAACGATCAGCCGCTGATCATCGGCACCATGGGCCACGCCGTGCTGCTGACCAGCCTGACCTATGTGCGGGACATGATGGGCCGCGGCGCGGTGCAGCAAGCCGTGGTGCGCGACCCGTGGCCTGGCCGCGGCAGGCGTGTGCTGACGCCGCAGGAGTGGTTTGGCATCAGCTTTGCGGTGCGGATCCGGGTGAGCTGACGGCTTGGCTGCATTGCTCAGTCAGGCGGAGTGGTCAAAGACGCGCGGGAGCACAGGCAGATCTTGGTCGACTGAGTCGGCTACAACAGTGAGTGAACACATGGCGACCAACGGAAGCGAACCTCCAAAGCCGCACACAAGCGGTGAAGTCCATGCTTTGACCGTTGCAACCACAGGCTATAGGGCTGCTGCATTGCGCGCCAAGGAAACCAGCCATGCGGATGCGCTAGCCCTGCACCAACTGTTTCAGGAGGGATTTGGCGCGGCGCACAGCAAGTTGCTGATAAACACAGACGCCAAGGGCCTGACAGAGCAACTGCGAAAGCTGGCGGGTGCTGCTCGGCCGGGCGATACCCTGGTGATCTATCTGACAGGCTTGGCAAGCGTCTCAGCCGATGACAAAGAGTACCTGCTCCTGTTCACGAACTTCAGTGGCCTGGCACTTGAGGCGTCGGTCGCGCATGCGGGGCCTGATGCCATCTCCTTGCAGTACATCCGAGCCATGGCTGGCGAGTATCCCCAGCTTCGGTGGTTGCTGCTGGACGACACACTGCATGTCGATCATGTGTCCAGGAACAGTCCCTGGGAGACCAATGACTCTGAACGTGGTGAACGGGCCCAGCTTTTCTGGACTGAACTGCGGCCCAACTTGGGCTCCTCAGGCCTTGACGAACTGACGCGGTACGGTCGCAGCCTGTTCTCCTGGGCGCTGGAAGGCTGGCTGCGCGAAGGTGTCCGACGCAAACTACCAGTGGTCATCGACGGTGCATGGGTCCACGTGCTGCGCTCGCAGATCATTGAACTGGCTAGTCGACACGGACTCCATTTCCTTCCGTCGAAGCTCCATTGGGAACTGCCTTCACGTATGGGGCAGCCTTCCCCCACGCT
>CAZAIR010000290.1:0-3884 GCA_964485225.1 uncultured Burkholderiaceae bacterium | reverse complement strand
CTCGCGTTTGCCGATGGCTTGGCCGTGCTGGCGCCGGGGCAGGCCGTGGCGCCCGCTGACACGATCACCGTGTGGCCGCTGCGGGAGCTGACATGCTGACCGTCAAGTTCTTTGCCCGACTGCGCGAGGCCCTCGGACCGCAAACCCTGTGGCCCTACAGCCCAGGTTTGACCGTGGGCGCCCTGCGCGACGCCTTGGTGGCCCAAGGCGGTGCCCATGCCGAAGCCTTGGCCCGCAGCCAGTTCCTGCGCGCAGCCCGCAACCAGCGCATGGTGGACGAGACCGAGCCGTTGGCCGATGGCGACGAAGTCGCTTTCTTTCCCCCGGTCACTGGCGGCTGAAGCGAGACCCCTATGCGCGGCTTGCAACTGTGTGCCGACTTCAGCGGCTGCCCCCCTGGGCTACCGGCCCTGACCGAGCTGGCCGCCTTGCGCGACCTGTGCGTGGGCGCCGTGCAAGCGGCGGGCTTGACCGCTGTGGCTGAGCGCTTCCATGCCTTCGAGCCTGCAGGCTCTGGCGTCACCGGCGTGGTGCTGCTGGCTGAGAGCCATTTGGCCGTGCACACCTGGCCCGAGTTGGGTGCTGTCACGGTCGATGTTTACGTGTGCAATTTCGGCACCGATAACAGCGACAAGGCGCGCCAATTGCTCGCCTTGCTCCAGGCTGGATTGGCGCCGCAGCAGGCCCAGGTGCAGACTGTGGAGAGAGGGCTCACAATCGGTTCAAACCGATGAACTGAGCGCACCCGCAGCGATGAACGACACCCTCAAGCACCTCGCCCAAACCTTCGCTGATTGCAAGCCGCTGTTCTTCGCGCTGGCCGAGGTGCCACGGCAGCAAATCTTGCTGCTGCTGACCGAGCACCACGAGATGAACGTCGGCCAGCTGGCCGAGCGCCTGCCGTTGTCGCGGCCTGCCATCTCGCACCACTTGAAGATCTTGCGCCAGGCCGGCTTGGTCGAGGTGCGCCAGCAGGGCACCGAGAACTTCCATTTCCTGACGGCGGGGCCGGCGCTGGAGCTTGTCGAGCGCTGGGTGCATGAGATGCGGGCGCTGGGCTGAGTCCCCTCAGCGTGCGGGTCCGTCGGTCTAAGCCAAACCCGCCGCAGCGCTGAGCCCTGCCTCAAACGCCTCCTCAAACACCGAGTACCCAGCCAAATCGGCGTGCGCGAAGCGCACCCGGCCGGTGGCTTGGCGCAGCGCGGCCAGCGCGCCGCCGGGCGCCACTTGGGCGCGCACGCCCGGCAGGGGCACGGCCATGGCGTGGCCCCAGCGGGTCAGGCGCACGGCTTGCAGGCGCTCAGGCAGGTCGGGGTGCGTAGAGGTGAGGGTGGCAATGGCGCGTTGGGCCCAGGTGTCGGCGCTGTCGTTGAGCAGGGCGGCGCGTTGGTCGGGTGGCAGTGCCCAGTACAGACTCAGCACTTGCGGTCCGGGGGCTGGGTTGAAGGTTTGGTGCTGCGCGTTGACGTAACCCAGCGTGGGGCTGTCACGCACCACGTTGTCCCAAGCGGCCGGTGCGCCCATGCGGGGCGCCAACGGGGCGTCCAGCAGCAGGTTGGTGACCAGCCAGGGGCTGTGACCGAGCCGCACCGTGGCCAAAGCTGGCGGAGGCTGGCGCAGCAGGCGCTGGGCGATGAACAGCGGCGTGGCCACGATGGCGTGCTGGGCCTCCCAGTCTTCCAGGCCATCGGGGCCGATGACGCGAAGGCGCACGCTGTGGCGACCTTCGTCCAGTTGCACCGCCAGCCGCTGCAGGTGCAGGGCATCGTCCAGGCCTTGGCCCAAGCCCCGCACCAGCCAGGCGTTGCCGTCCGGCCCGGTGAGTACGGGCATGGCTGCCTCATGGGGATCGGCTTCGGCGTCACCCGGTGCATGGAAACCGTGTCGGCTGGCGAAGTACTGCAGGCCTGCCCAAGCCGACACCTGGGCGCTTCCGGCGCCGTAATCGTCGCGGCAGCAGTAGTCGAGGTACCAGCGCAGGCCGGGGTCGGTCAGTCCCTCGCGTGTCAGCCATTGGTCGAAGGGTTCGGCATCAAGGGCGGCATGGGCCGGCGTCCAAGCTGCGCGGTAAGTGGGCAGGACAAAGCCGGAGTCCCGCTGGGCTTCGCGCACGCGGCGTGCGAAATGCCGGCGCTGCTGCAGGGCTTGCGCGTCATCGGTGCGGGGCAACAGGCCCATTTGCCAGGCGCCGCCGTCGTACAGGCGTTCGGCGGGCGCATGCACCTGCTGCGATTCCGACGCCTGCCAGCGGCCGGCCACCCGTTGCGCGGCGCCCAGCTCGACCAGCAGGTCTTGCAGCTCAGGCAACTCAGGCCCCGGTTGCGGCAGGTAGTGCGCGCCCAGTGGGCAGGGCAAGCCTCCGACACGTGCCCCTTGGCTGTTGCCGCCGGCTTGCAAGTCCCACTCAATGAGGGCGACCTCCACCCCTTGCGCGCGCAAGCGGCGGGCGGCGGTGAGGCCCGCCACGCCGGCGCCGATCACCAGCACCTGGGTGCGGCGCTGCCGAGCGGCGCCTGTGGGAGGGGCTTTTCGCAGGCGGTGGGCACGGCTGGGGTCGGGGCCCAGCCAAGCGGCATCCAACGGGCGCGCGGGCGCCTGGCAGCCGGCCAGGGCCAGCAGTGGGGGGAGGGTGCCCAGCAGGGCCCGGCGCGTCAGCATGCGCAGCGACTCGAGGTCTTCCCGTTCGTCAATGCACCTGGCCCCATTCGGCCTCGAAGTGCTGCACCAACACCGGGTCGCTCAGGCGGTTCACGCCACCGGGCACGCGGTCCATGTCAAGCGGGAAATGCAGCAGGGCCGGGATGGCGGCGGGCGTGATGAAGCGCAGCCCGGCGGGCAGGGTCTGGGGTGCGCGCCAAGGTCGGCGCGAGGCGATCACAAAGCCCCATTCGCCAAAGCTAGGCACGTTGGCGTGATACGGGGTGGTGCGCAGGCCCACGGCCTCCAGCGTGTCGACCACGGTCCAGTAGCTGCGCCGAGCGATCAGTGGCGATGTGGCTTGCACCACCAGGTAGCCACTGGCACTTAAGTGCTCCAGCACGCGTTGGTAGAAGCTCGTGGTGTAGAGCTTGCCCAGCGCGTGGTTGCTGGGGTCCGGGAAGTCGGCCACGATCACATCGAACCCAGAGGCAGTGGGCTGGCGTGCCAGCCAAGCGTAGGCATCGTCGTTGACGATACGCACCCGCGGGTCTAGCAGAGCGTCTGCGTTGAGCCGCTTGAGCGAGGGTGTGCGTGAGAACAGCGCGGTGATCTGCTCGTCCAACTCCAGCAACACCACCTCTTTCACGCTTGGGTATTTCAGGATCTCGCGCACGGCCATACCGTCGCCGCCGCCCATCACCAGCACCCGTTGCGGCGCGCCGTGCGCGGCCATGGCGGGATGCACCAGGGCCTCGTGGTAGCGGTATTCATCGCGCTCATGGAACTGGAGGTTGCCGTTCAGGAACAGCTTGATGCCGGTGCGCCCTTCGGTGATGACGATGCGCTGGTAAGGGCTGCTTTGCTTGAAGGCGATGGACTCGCCGTAGTAGCGCTGCTCGGCCCAGGAGGTGAGCGACTCTGACAACGGCCAAGCCCCTGCCAGCACCGCGATGCTGGCCGCACAGGCCAGCACGTGCGCGCGAAGCGCCCGCACCTCGGCGCGGAACATCCACAGCGCCCAGGCCGCCACGCCCACGTTCAGCAAGCCGAAGAACAGCCCCGTGCGCACCAGCCCCAGGTGCGGCACGAACAGCAGCGGGAAAGCCACCGCCACCAGCAGCGCGCCGAGGTAGTCGAAGGTAAGCACTTGGCTGACGAGTTCGCGCAGCGACCCCTTTTCGCCCTGCACGTGGCGCTTGAGGATGCGCATCACCAGCGGGATCTCCAGCCCCACCAGCGTGCCC
>CAZAIR010000289.1:0-3888 GCA_964485225.1 uncultured Burkholderiaceae bacterium | reverse complement strand
TCCCGTAGACGGCCACGAACAGGTACGGGATCAGCGTGGTCGCGCTGGTCAGGTTGAGCATCAGCGCGAAGGCGTCGTTCGACCAGTAGGTGGTGATGACGATCAGCTGGATGATGCCGCTGGTGACCCACATCGCCACGTGCGGCACGTTGTTGGCGTTGGTCTTCGCGAACATCTGCGGCATGTCCTTCGACTTGGCCGCGGCGAACATCACTTCCGCGCAGATCAGCGCCCAGGCCAGGTAGGCACCCAGCACCGCGGCGATGAAGTAGGGGTTGGAGAGGGAGGTCATGGCCGCCATTGTCATTGCGCGCAGTCCACCGGCCGCGCACCCAGCACGGTGTGCAGCACGCTGGGCTCCAGACCCACCAAGAAGCCACGCCGCCCGCCGTTGATGCAGATGCGCGGCAGCGCCAGGATGGACTGCTGCACGTACACCGGCATGGCTTTGCGCAAGCCAAAGGGCGAGGTGCCGCCGACCTGGTAGCCGCTGTGGCGCTGCGCCACATCGGGCTTGCAGGGCTCCACCTTTTTGCAGGGGATTTGGCGCGCCAGCTCTTTCAAGCTCACGGTCCGGTCGCCGTGCATCAACACGATCAGCGGCTGCGCGGCCTCGTCTTGCATCACCAGGGTTTTGACAACCGCGTGTTCGTCCACACCCAGCTGCGCGCTGCTCTCTGCGGTGCCACCGTGCTCGACGTAGTCGTAGACGTGCTCGGTGTAGGGCACCTGGTGGGCCTTCAGCCACTCGGTGGCCGGGGTGGCGCTGACGTGAGTCGACTTCTTCATGGCGGCATTTTCAATGGCTATCCTTCGCCGCCCATGCGTCCTGCCCTTGCCCACTCCCGTCTTGTTGCCGCCCTGGGCGTAGGACTGCTGCACCTGCTGGTGTTGGTGGGCTTGTGGCAATGGCAAGGCCGCCCCGACAGCACCGCACCCCAGCGCAGCACCGTGCGGCTGCTGGCACTGGCGCCCACGCCCCAGGCGCCTAGTCCGGCGCAGCCAAGGCCGGCCGCGGCCGTGCAGCCACGCGCGGTGCCCGTCCGCAGCACCGCGCCGCGCGAGTTGGCGCCCGAGACCGGGGCGACGCAGCCCCTCACAGCCGGTGCCGTGGCGGGCACGGCCCCCACACCCAGCGCCCCCGCTGCGCTCGCATCGGCCGCCCTGAACCTGACCCTGCCCAAAGGCAGCGTGGCGCCCAGCGGCCTGCCCGGCCTGGCGCAGCTGATGCGCACCGATGCGCGGGCCAATTCGCCGCGGCCCGATACCGGCGAGCGCTTGTTTGGCGGCACGGGCGAAACCCGGGTGATCGACCTGGGCAACGGCGGCAAGAAGATCATTGGCCCGCAGGGCGAATGCACCATCATCAGCCCCAACACCTGGGGCGCCATGAACCCGATGGACGGCACGGCAAGGCCGGCCAAGGCCAGCGACTGCAGCCAACTCGAACCCGGCGCCCGCAGGCACCAGCGTCCGCCATGATGCCCACCATGCCCTATCCAGCCCGACGCCAGCCCTCGCCCCTTCAGCACACCCTGCGCGGCCTGCGCGCTCACGCCTGGGCTTGGGAGGGTGACCCCGCCCTGCCCCTGCGCGTGCTGCTGCACGGGTGGATGGACGTGGCCGATTCGTTCCAATTTTTGGTCGACGCCTTCCAGACCCCCGCACCCGTGGTGGCGCTGGACTGGCGGGGCTTTGGCCACAGCGAAACGCCACAGGCCGACGCCTACTGGTTTGCCGACTACCTGGGTGACCTGGACGCCTGGCTACAGCAGCTCAGCCCCAGCGCGCCCGTGGACCTGGTGGCGCACAGCATGGGCGGCAATGTGGGTATGCTCTACGCCGGGGTGCGCCCGGCACGCGTGCGCCGGCTGGTGAACCTGGAGGGCTACGGCATGCCCGACATGCCTGCCAGCGCCGCCCCTGAGCGCCTGGCACGCTGGCTGGACGAGCTGCAAACCCCAGCGGTGCTCAAGCCCTACCCCAGCTTGGAGGCCGTTGCCGAGCGCCTGCGCAAAACCAACCCCCGTTTGCCCCCTGACAAAGCCGCCTGGCTGGCCAGCCGCTGGGCCGAAGCCCAGAGCGACGGCAGCTGGCACTTGCGCGCCGACCCCAACCACAAGCGCAGCCACGCGGTGCTGTACCGCAAGGCCGAGGCCATGGCCTGCTGGGCCCGCATCAGGGCGCCGGTGCTGTTCGTGGAGGGTTCGGACGACGCCCTGGCGCAGTTCTGGGGCAGCCGCTACCCGCGTACCGACCTGGACGAGCGCTTGGCCGCCGTGCCGCAGCTGCAGCGCGCGCGCGTGGCCGATGCCGGCCACATGCTGCACCACGACCAACCCGAAGCCCTGGCACAGTTGATCGACGAGTTTTTGTGAGCCCACCCACCATGAGCGAAGCCGACCGCGCCATCCCCACCCTGCCCGGGCGTTCTCTGCCCGCCACCTTGGCCTTTTACGAGCGTTTGGGCTTCGAAGGCGAGCTGCTGGCCGACGGCACCTACTTGATCGTCGAGCGCGGCAGCATCGAGCTGCACTTCTTCCCGCACCCAGACTTGGTGCCGGCGGAGTCGGCTTTCGGCGCCTACATCCGCGTGCAAGACGTTGAGAGCCTGTACCTCGACTTCGCCCAAGCAAAGCTGCCCAACACAGGCATCCCGCGCATGGACAGGCTGGAAGACAAGCCCTGGGGCATGCGGGAGTTCGCCGTGATCGACCCCGATGGCAGCTTGTTACGCATCGGGCAGGTCATTTAACGCGGCTGCGTACCGGCCGTTGGTGACGGCACGGGCGGCCGGCTGCCCGGCTTGAGCTTCATCGCGGCCTTCACCAGCAGGTGGGCCGACACCGGTGCTGTGAGGAACAAGAACAGCGTGATCAGCAGCTCGTGCCCGCTGGCCCGGCCCTGCAGCCCGAACCACAGCATCGAGGCGATCAGCACGCAGCCCACGCCCAGCGTCGTGGCCTTGCTGGGGCCGTGCAGGCGCTTGAAGAAGTCTTCAAACTTGGCCAAGCCCCAGCTGCCCACCAGCGCGAACAGCACGCCCACCACCAGCAAGGCGGCCACCGCAAACTCCAGAACGGTGCTCATTCGACGATGTCTCCACGCAAGAGGTATTTGCTCAAGACCACCGTGCCGATGAAGCCCAGCAGGCCGATCAGCATCGCCACCTCGAAGTAGAGCGCTGTGCGCCACAGCATCCCTAAGCACACCAACAGGGCCAGCGCGTTGATGTACAGCGTGTCCAGGGCCAGGATGCGGTCGGGCAGGCTGGGGCCTTGGAACAAGCGCCAGGCATTGAGCAGCAGCGCCAGCGCGAAGCCGGCGATGACCCAGGGCAGCACGGCGTCAATCACTCGAAGATCTCCATCAGTGGCGCTTCGTAGCGGGCCTGGATGTCGGCAATCAGCGCCGCTTCGGCCGCGTCGTCAGGGCAATGCAGCGCGTGCACCAGCAGGTGGCGGCGGTCGGGGCTGAGGTCGCTGGACAGCGTGCCCGGCGTCATGGTGATGATGCCGGCCAGTGCCACGATGGCGTGCGGGTCGCGCAAGCGCAGCGGCACCCACACGAAGCGCGACTGGATCGCGGCCTCGGGGCCCAGCACGCGCTTGGCCACGTCGATGTTGGACATGACGATGTCGCGCAGCACCACGGCGCCTAAGCGCAGCACGGTGGGCCAGCGCTGGATGCGTGGCTTGTCGGGCCTGAAGGCCTCGGTGAACCAAGGCACGACCACGGCAAACAGCAGCGCCAGCAACAGGTTGCCGGTCGACACCGATTCGTTCAGCAAGAGCCAGCTGGCGAACAGCAGCAGCGACAGCAGCGGTGCGGGCATCAGACGCTTCATCACTTCAGCTCCCCGCGCTCGCGCATCTCGCGGCGCACGTC
>CAZAIR010000288.1:0-3895 GCA_964485225.1 uncultured Burkholderiaceae bacterium | reverse complement strand
TACGGCGTGGCCGACCTGCGCGCGCAAAGCGACCACGAGGTGGTGCAGCGCCTGATCCGCATCGCCGATTCGCGCTTCCAGCCCGAGCTGGTGGCCACCGCGAAGCTGAAGGGCAAGCTGGCGCACGACTGGCAACTGCCCGAGGCCTGGACGCACAACACGCCGCAGGCTTTGGACGAGAAGCTGCACCCCTGGACGGTGGCCGGCCTGCTGCCGGGCTTTCCCTTCGGGACCGACCTCACGGCCGACGAGCTGAAGATCGTGGCCGCCCTGCGCCGCTTGAAGAAGGCCACGCAGCACCCGGTGGAGCTGGTGACGATGGCCCTCAAGAGCCTGTGGGAAGGCCGCGAGGCGCCGCCGGCTTACCTGGAGCGCCTGGGGCTGGACGAGGCGCAGGGCTTCAAGGGCTTGCTGCTCAAGCGTCTGTTCGCCGGCAACCTGTAGCCGGCGGGCGGCGCTTTAGCGGACCACCACCTCGACCCGGCGCGCTTCGGCGTCGTCGCCGGTGCCGGTGGTTTGCAGCGGCTTCATCAGCGCCACCTGGCCAGCCGCCGCACCCAGGCGGGTGAGGGCATCGCGCACGGCCTCCGCCCGGCGTTGGGCCAAGTCGGCGTTGGCGGCGGGGTCGCCGCTGGCGTCGTGGAAGCCGCTCAGCACCACGGTTTGCCCGCGCTGCGTGGCCTTCACGGCCTCGGCCAAGGCGGCATCGGTGTCGGCGGCCAAGCCGGCGCTGCCGCTGGCGAAGTAGAAGATCACCAGGCCATCGCGCAGCACCACGCTGGCGCCGGCATCGGCGGCAGGCATCTGCGCCACGGCTTGGGCGGCCGGCGCCGGGTCTTTCAGCGTGCGCACCACGCCAAAGCCCACCGCGCCCAGCAGCACCAGGGCCACCAAGGCGCCCACGATGCGCAGCGCCACGCCTTCGTCTTCGTCCAGCAAGTGACCCATGCTCAGCTCCTTGAGTGCGGTTTAAATGTCGGCCATCAGCAGGTCTTGGCGGCCTTGCTGCTGGTGTTCCAGGGTGGTGCGCACGGTGCGGAAGGCGAGCTCATCCCAGGGCAGGTCGTCCCAGTTGAACAGCGCCACCTCCAGGCTTTCTTCGCCCGGCGCAAAGTCCAGGTCCAGCAGCCGCGCACGGAAAAAGAAATGCACCTGCCCGACGTGCACCACGTTGAGCAGCGTCATCAGGCCTTGCAGCTCCACGCGCGCACCGGCTTCTTCCAGTGTTTCGCGCAGCGCGCCTTCGGCCACGGTTTCGCCCAGCTCCATAAAGCCGGCGGGCAGCGTCCACAGGCCGCGCCGCGGCTCGATGGCGCGGCGGCACAGCAGCACCCGGCCGTCCGGCGCCATCGGCACCGTGCCCACCACGTTCAGCGGGTTTTCGTAATGCACCAGCCCACAGGCCGTTGAGGTGCAGACCGCGCGCTCGCGGTTGTCGTCGGCGGGCGTGGTGTAAGCCACGGGTGCACCGCAGGCAGAACAGTGGCGATAGCGGCGTGCTTTGAACATCGAATCAGTGTGCCATGGCAAGATTTCACGCATGCACCTCACGCTCTACAGCTACTTTCGTTCCTCGGCCAGCTGGCGCGTGCGCATCGCGCTGGCGCTCAAAGGCCTGCCCCATGACTACGTGGGCGTGCACCTGGCCCGCAACGACCACTTCGGGCACGCCCAGCTCGGAGCGGCCCAGCAGCTCCCCGCATTGGCCCTGCCCGATGGGACCATGCTGACCCAGTCTCTGGCCATCTTGGAGTACCTCGACGAGGTGCACCCCACACCCCCGCTGCTGCCCAGCAGCCCGTTGGCCCGGGCCCAGGCGCGGGCGCTGGCGCAAGACATCGCCGTCGACACCCATCCGCTGCAAAACCTGCGCGTGCTGCGCTACCTGCTCAAGCCGCTCAGCGCCAGCGAAGACGCCAAGACCGAATGGGCGCAGCATTGGATTGCCCGTGGCCTGGGTGTGGTCGAGGCCAAGCTGCAAGGGGAGGGCCATCACCAGGGCCGTTTTTGCATGGGTGACACGCCCGGCTACGCCGACTGTGTGCTGGTGCCGCAGCTCTACAACGCCGAGCGCTTTGGCCTTGACTTGAGCCCCTACCCCTGCGTGCGCGCCGTGCAGGCCGCCTGCATGGCGCTGCCGGCCTTTGCCCAAACCCACCCGAGTCAGGTGCCCGATGCCGAATGAGGCACGGGCTCTGCCCGGCCTTCAACCCAAAGGGCTGGGCTTGGGGGTGCAGGCCTTCATGAGCACCCGGGCGGGCGGTGTCAGTGAGGCGCCCTTTGCCAGCCTGAACCTGGGACGCAGCGTGGGTGATGCCCCCGCCGCCGTGGCCGAGAACCGCCGCCGCGTGGCGGCCCACCTGCAGGCGCAGCCCCTGTACATGCACCAAGTGCACGGTGCCCGCTGCTTGGTGCTGACGCCCGACATGCTGGATGCCGAGCCGCAGCAGGCCGATGCCGCCGTGACGACGAGCCCGGGCTTGGCCTGCGTGGCGCAGGCTGCCGATTGTTTGCCCGTGCTGTTCAGCGCCCTGGACGCTCACGGCCGGGCGCTGGCAGTGGGCAGCGCCCACGCCGGCTGGCGCGGGCTGGCTGGCGGCGTTCTGGAGGCCACGGTGATCAGCTTGCGACAGGCTGCGCCCAGTGCCTTCACCCTGCGCGCTTGGCTGGGGCCGTGCATCGGCCCTAAAGCCTTCGAAGTGGGAGAAGACGTGCTTCGCGCCTTCGGGGCAAGCCCAGAGCGCTTGGGCCCCTTCTTCAGCTACTCGCCACGGGCTGATGGCAGCCCACGCTGGCGTGCGCACCTGCAAGGCCTGGCGCGTCAGCGCCTGCTGATGGCGGGGGTGGATGGCATCACCGCTGAGACGGCTTGCACCGTCGGTGACAGCTCAAGGTTTTTCAGCTTCCGTCGAGACGGGAGCCGCAGCGGCCGCATGGCTGCTTTCATTGCGCTCAGCCAACTCGAGAGCGCGTAGCCGCGCTTTGCGGCCCGGCGTGCCGAGGATGTACATCACCAGGGCCGAAGGTCCGACGCCGTACAAAAAGAAAGTCAGCACGGCCCCAAACAGGCTGCCTTGAGGCGACATGGCTTCGGCGGCCGCCATCATGAACACGACGTAAAGCCAGCCGATTGCGACAAGGTACATTGCGGGTTTTCACCAGTTTAGAGAGCCCACTCCAGGCCCGGACATGCTGTGAGTTCTACCAAAAAGCCCATGCTGCCAGCGTTTGAGCTCCCCGGTATGGAGGCCTTCCAAGAGGCCCTGCGCGGCATCGAGCCGGGTGAGGTGCCCCGCATCGACCCAGCGGACTGGGCGGTCCTGCAAAGCCGCTACGTGGAGCGGGCCGGCGCCTTGTGGAACGAGGCGCTGCAGAAAGAGCACGCCCCGCCCAAAGACCGCCGATTCAGCCACAAGGCCTGGGGCGAGGTGCCCGGCGCGAATTTTCTGGCCCAGCTCTATTTGCTGAATGCCAGCACGCTCACTGAAATGGCCGAGGTCCTGCAATGCGGCGAAAAGGCGCATGCGCGGGTCAAGTTCGCGGTGCAACAGATGGTGGATGCCGCCGCGCCGAGCAACTTTCTCGCGCTCAACCCCGAGGCGCAGCAGTTGGCGCTGGAATCCCAGGGCCAAAGCATCGCCAAAGGGATGCAGCTGCTGTGGGCCGATGTGCAGCGCGGCCGCGTATCGCAAACCGATGAGCGCGCTTTCGAAGTGGGCCGCAACGTGGCCACCAGCACCGGCAGCGTGGTGTTCGAGAACGACTTCTTCCAGCTGCTGGAGTACGCCCCGCTGACGCCCCAGGTGCACGCGTTGCCGCTGTTGATCGTGCCGCCCTGCATCAACAAGTTCTACATCCTGGACCTGCAGCCCGAGAACTCCCTGATCCGCTATGC
>CAZAIR010000287.1:0-3903 GCA_964485225.1 uncultured Burkholderiaceae bacterium | reverse complement strand
GTGGCGCCTGCCGGTTTCATGACCGAGCCCTTGATGGTCTATGTGCGCCCGAATGCCTATGAGCGCAATTGAAGCCAGCCCGGTGGCTGCGTCTTGAAGCGGAACGGGGGTCACGGGTTTGACATTGGTGGCGCACTCGCCGGACCCGGCAGGTGCATCCCCACTCTGGTAACGCCGTGCTCGGAGTGCGCGAAGACATGGCCACCATGCATGCTGGCAATGGCGCGCACGATGGTCAAGCCCAACCCGTGATTCACGTCGCCGCCACTGCGCGAATGGTCCGCGCGGTAGAAGCGTTCGAACACGCGGTGTAACTCTTGTTTGGGTATGGCAACACCCTGGTTCTCGATCGCCAGCTCGATCAACCCGTTGGCCTCTTGTGAGACGAGCACACGCAAACAAGATCCGCGCTCAGCGTATCGAACTGCATTGCTGACAAGATTGGACAAAGCGCGTCGCATCAAACCAGCGTCAACCTCGACCCACGCATCGCCCTCGACCTCAGCTCGCAGCCCGGCATCCAGCAGCGCCGCCTCGTGAAAATCCAGCACGTCGAGGGCGACTTGGCGCAAGCTCTGTGCGACCCCGGGACGCACCCGAGCCCCCTGATCCGCTTTGGCGAGGAACAGCATGTCACGCACGATGCCGGCCATGCGGTCCAAATCCTCCAGGTTGTTGCTCAAAGTCTCGCGAAGCTCGGACACGCTGCGCGTTCTCTGCAGGCCCAATTGGCAACTTCCGATGAGCACGGACAAGGGGGTGTTGAGTTCGTGTGCCACATCGGCACTGAACGCCTCAAGTTGGCGATAGGCCCGATCCAGCCGGCCGAGTAGTTCGTTGAACTGGGCAATGACTGGCTGCAGTTCATCGGGTTGCAGGGTGCCATCCAGTCGCAAGTCCAGTCGATCCGCCCGGAGCAAGCGCAGTTGCTGGACCAATCCATGTAAGGGCGACATGGCACGCCGAACCATCAGCAAGCTGCCGATGGATACGGTGATGGCTCCTCCCAGCGCACTCGTGGTGAGGATGAGTGCCAAGCGCCGTAGAAGGTCTTCATCGTTGGACGTGTCCATGAAGAGCGATGCCGAACCTGCGGCTCCCGCAGGTCGCGACGCTTCGATGTCGAAATCAATGCGTTTCAGGTTGACTGGCGACTCGCTGGGTTTTGACCCAACCACGATGTCGTTCCGACCTTCAAGTCGCAAGACCAAGCCCATTTCCTCGTGGCCGATCAAGAAGTCCCGGAGCGTGTGCTCCAAAGCGACCGGATCGGACTCCAAGCCGGACTTGGAGAGGATGTGGCGAACCATCGCCTTTTTCTCCGTGAGGGTGCCGTCTTGTCGCGCGATCAACGCCATCGATGTGGCGGCATAAACGACGACGCACACCACACCCAGAATCACAAAGGCCTGCACCGCCAGTGCGCCGCTCAACCGGCGGGAGAGTGACGGCCCTTGCTGGACGGAGACTTCGTTCATGGTTCGCGGTCTTCCAGCACGTAGCCCATGCCTCGCACGGTGTGCAGCAGCGCTCGCTCGAACGGGGCGTCCACCTTGGCGCGGAGTCGCCGCACCGCCACCTCAACCACGTTGGTGTCGCTGTCGAAATTCATGTCCCAAACGAGCGATGCGATTTCAGTGCGGCTGAGCACTTCACCCCGCCTTCGCATCAAGAGCGTCAGGAGATTGAATTCCTTGGCACTCAGATCGATGCGCTGGCCCTGACGGGTGACCTTGCGGCGCAGCAAATCCAGTTCCAGGTCAGCAAGTTTGAACGGCACCGTGGTGCCGTTCTGCGCACTCTCACCTTGCATCTGCCGGCGCAGCAGCGCTTGAACACGCGCCAAAAGCTCCGGAAAGGCGAACGGCTTGAGCAAGTAGTCGTCGGCACCGGCTTGCAAGCCGGAGACGCGGTCTTCTACGTCGGCTCGCGCCGTCAGCATGAGGACGGGCGTGCGATGACTCCCGCGAAACGCCTTGAGTAACGCGATGCCGTCGATGCCCGGAAGCATGCGATCCAGCAGCAAAAGGTCGTAGGGACCTGTCGTTGCCAGGTGCAGACCGTCAATGCCGTTGTGGGCCACCTCGACGCTGTAGCCCGCCTCGGTGAGACCCTGGCGCAAGTACTCGGCAAGGCGCTGCTCATCTTCGATCACCAAAACCTTCATGCAGGACACACGGCCGGGATACGCGAGTCGGAAGTGCGACCCATTGAGCGCCGGCATCTAGGCATTGAGCACCAACTCGCAGGTATTGGCGTTGATCAGCACTTTGGACTTCGGCGCTGGCGCGTCCTTCGACGACATGGGGATGAACTTCCAACGGGGCTTGTTGCTGGCGCGGTATGCCACCACCACAAACTTGTCACCCGGCGCCGCCACTCGGCTGCAGCTCACGGATTGATTCCACTTCAGCGCGTCGTTGACGCTCTCGACCACGCCCTGTCGCCAACCGTCGTCCCACGACCGGCCACCGATGTACGTCGGGCTGCTGGCGCACGCGGTGAGAGCCGCCGTCGCGACCAGCAGGATTGAGGTCTGGATGAGTTTCATGCCAATCTCCTGAAGGAACAAGGGGCCGAAGCCCCTGGGGAATCACTTCAACGTGAAGCGCACGGCGGCGGCTTTTTTGCCTGCCAGGGTCACTGTGGCCACCACCTTGGTGCCCGGGCCCAACTTGAATGGCCCTTCGGCCTCCAGGCGGTCATCGCCTACCGGCTTCAAGACGGCCTCCGCCTTGTCCTTGCCCGACAGCAAGGTGAGCTTGCCGGTGGCCCCTGCCGTGCTGGCCTTCTTGCCGTGGTCGCTCACGTGCAAGACGATGCGCTCCGGCTTCGCCACCAGCTCCCAGTCCATGTGTGCGGCCTCGACGACGATGCCGCCGTGCTTGGGTTGGTGGTCGTGGCCGTGATCGTCTTTGCCGGACGACCAGGCCGGCGAGGCCAGCGCCACCATCAGAGCGGCGAGCAAGGGGAAAGTCTTCTTCATGGGTTTCTCCGAAGGGTTGAAGCGGGGCATCAAAAAACCTGGCCGCCGGCATTGGCCGCCAGGCGTTCGATGGGGGCGCGCCCGAAGCGCCAGACCATCGCAGGGGTGAGGAAGGTGTCGAGCAAGGTCGCGCTGATCAGGCCGCTGAAGATCACCACAGCCACGGGGTACAGCACCTCCGTGCCGGGCTGACCGGCCTCGAACAGCAGCGGCGCCAGCGCAAAGGCCGCCACCAGCGCCGTCATCAGCACGGGGCTGAGCCGCTCCAAGGAGCCGCGCGTGAGCATGGCCGTGTCGAAGCGCTCGCCCTCGAAGGCGCACAGGTTGATGTAGTGGCTGACCTTCAAGATGCCGTTGCGGATGCTGATGCCGGCCAGGGTGATGAAGCCGATCAGCGCCGCCACCGACAGCGGCTGGCCGCTGAGCTTCAGGCCGATGACCGCCCCCACCAGCGCCAGCGGGATGTTGGCCATGATCATCAGCGTCAGCAGGCCGCTCTGGTAGCGGCTGTAGAGCACCAGGAAGACCAGCGCGGCCGAGATCAGGCTCAAGCCCGCGATCAGCCGGCTGCTTTGCTCCTGCGCTTCGAACTGGCCGCCCAAGTCGATGAACATGCCCTCGGGCAGCTTGTGCTGGGCGACCACGGCGCGAATGTCCGCCACCACCTCGGACAAGGGCCGCTGCGACACGTTCGCCGCGATGACGATCCGGCGCTTGCCATCATCTCGGCTGATCTGGTTGGGGCCATCGCCCTCCTCGATCTGCGCGAGCTTGGCCAAGGGCACCCGTCCGGCTGGGGTGTCGATCAGCATCTGCGGCAGGGTTTGCAGCGTGCGCGCCGGGTCGGCCAGGCGCAGCACCAGGTCGAAGCGGCGGTTGCCCTCCACCACCTGGGTGATGCGCTCGCCGTCCACCAG
>CAZAIR010000286.1:0-3918 GCA_964485225.1 uncultured Burkholderiaceae bacterium | reverse complement strand
GTCAGCGTGGGCGGCAGCCCAAGCGTCCACCGCCTGCCAGTCCAGCAGGGGCACGCCGTGTGCCTGTGTCAGATGGTCGAGCACAGGGAACGGCAAGGCCTCGGAGACGGAGATGGCCACTGGTGCGACGGCTTGGTCTGGCACCGGCGCCAAATGCTGCGAAGCAGCTTCCGCCCGGCGCCGCTGCAGCACCTCGATGCCGGCAAACAAGCCGCCGACAAAGGGCGCCAACCAAAGCAGCACGCCCAGCATCCAGTGCAAGCGGGGCTCGACGCCGACGCGGCGCATGGCCGTATGCAAGGCCAGGTTGAAGACCACCCAGACCACCACGAACAGCACCACCGTGGTCTCGGACATGGTGGGCCTCAGGTGCGGCGGAACACCAAATCCCACACGCCATGGCCCAAGCGCAGGCCACGGGCCTCGAACTTGGTTTGCGGGCGGTAGCTGGGCTGCTCGGCAAAGCCTTCGGCCGTGTTGCGCAGGGCCGGCTCAGCGCTCAGCACCTCCAGCATTTGCTGGGCGTAGGGCTCCCAGTCGGTGGCAGCGTGGAAGTAGCCGCCGGGGGCGATGTACTGCACCAGGTCGGCAATGAAGGGCGGCTGCACCAAGCGGCGCTTGTGATGGCGCTTCTTGTGCCAGGGGTCGGGGAAGTACAGGTGCACGCCGTGCAGGCTGGCCTTGGGCACCATGTGCCACAGCACCTCCACGGCATCGTGCTGGACGATGCGCAGGTTGGTGAGCTGGGCTTCCTCGATGCGCTGCAGCAGCGAGCCCACGCCGGCCACATGCACCTCGCAGGCGATGAAGTCGATGTGCGGCAAGGTGGCTGCGATCTTGGCCGTGGCGTCGCCCATGCCGAAGCCGATCTCCAGCACGCGCGGGGCTTGGCGGCCGAACACCGCGTCCCAGTCGGGCGGGGTGGCTTGGTGCGGCAGCACGTAGCGCGGCGCCAGCTCTTTCAGCGCCTTGATCTGGCCCGAGCCCATGCGGCCAGGGCGGGTCACGAAGCTTTTGATGCGCCGTGGGTTGTCAGCGCTGGGCGGCAGGGCTTGGTCCTCGCTCATCCCACCACCTCCGCCACCAAGGGCGTGGCTGGGCCGGCTTGGTCGGCCAAGGTGCAGGCGGCTTGGTAGGCGGCCACGGCGCGCTCGGCGGCGGCTTGCGTACCGGCGTGCACGAAGGCCAGCGGCTCACCGGCGCGCACGGCCGTACCCAAAGGCCGCACGGCGGCAAAGCCCACGCGGGGGTCGATGGGGTCGGCGGCCACGCGGCGGCCGCCGCCCAGTTCGATCACAGCGATGCCGATGGCGCGCGTGTCTTGCACGGCCAGCACGCCGTCGCGCAGCGCCGGCACCGGGCGCACCACGGGCGCGGCGGCCAGGTGGGCGTCGGGGCGCTGCACCAGGTCGGCGGGGCCACCCAGGGCGGCCACCATCTGGCCGAACTTTTCAGCGGCAGCGCCGCTGTCCAGCGCGTGTTGCAGCTGGCGGCGGGCCGCGGCTTCATCGGCGGCCAGGCCGCCCAAGGTCAGCATCTGCGCGCACAGCGCCAGGGTGATTTCGTGCTGGCGCGGCTCGCGGTGGGCGCCGGTCAGGTAGTCGATGGCCTCGCGCACTTCGAGGGCGTTGCCGGCGGTGGTGCCCAGCACCTGGTTCATGTCGGTGATGAGGGCGCGGCAGCGCAGGCCGGCGCCGGTGCCCACGGCCACGATGCTCTCGGCCAGCTCACGGGCCATGGCAGGCGTGTCGGCAAAGGCGCCGTTGCCCACCTTCACGTCCATGGCCAGCACCTGCAGGCCAGCGGCCAGCTTTTTGCTGAGGATGCTGGCGGTGATGAGCGGCACGGATTCGACGGTGGCGGTGACGTCGCGCGTGGCGTAGAAACGTTTGTCGGCCGGGGCCAAGTCGGCGGTTTGGCCGATCACGGCGAGACCTAAGCGGCGCACGGTGGCGTCGAACAGGGCGGCATCGGGGCGGGTTTGGTAGCCGGGGATGGCTTCGAGCTTGTCGACCGTGCCGCCGGTGTGGCCCAGGCCGCGGCCAGCAATCATGGGCACGTAGCCGCCGCAAGCGGCCACCATGGGGGCCAGCATCAGGCTGATCTTGTCGCCCACGCCGCCGGTGCTGTGCTTGTCGAGCACGGGGCCGGGCATGTCGGGCCAGTGCATGACACGGCCGCTGTCGCGCATGGCCAGGGTCAGGGCCACGGCTTCGTCGCGGCCCATGCCGTTCAGGAAGATGGCCATGCCGAGCGCCGCCACTTGGCCTTCGCTCCAGCTGTTGTCGGTCAGGCCCTTCACGAAGGCCTGGATTTGCGCCGTGCTGAGGGTGCCGCGCTGGCGTTTGGTGCGGATGATTTCTTGGGCGAGCATGTCAGTAGCCGGTGGCTGAGGGAGTGGCGGCGGTGCCGCCGAGCACGGCCTCGATGTCGTCCAGCAAGCTGCTGGCACCGATGCGCAGGTGCTGGGTGCTGCCCAGCCAGTCTTGACAGAGGGCCACATAGGCTTGGCCATCGGCCACGGTGCGGATGCCGCCGCTGGCCTTGAAACCAGCAGCGCCCAGACCGCTCGCGGCGATTTCTTGCAGCATGGCTTGGGCCGCCTGCGGCGTGGCACTGACAGGCGTTTTGCCGGTGCTGGTTTTGACGTAGTCGGCACCCGCGTTCAGGGCCAGCTGCGTGGCGCGGCGGATCAACGCATCGGTCTTGAGCTCACCGCTTTCGATGATGACTTTGAGCACGAGCGGCTGGCTGGCGTGGCGCACCTCGGCCAGGAACTCGGCCACCTCGGCCACTTGACCTTGGATGAGCGCTCGGTAGGGCAAGACCACGTCGATCTCTTGCGCGCCCGCTTGGGCGATGGCGGCTACTTCAGCCAGCGTGGCGGCCGTGTCCAGCCCCCCGTGCGGAAAGTTAGCGACCGCCGCCACGCGGATGCCCGCCGGCAAACTGGCCCGCGCCTGCGCCACAAAACGCGGCCACACGCACACGGCGGCCACCGGGCCGAAGGGCGACTGGGCGCGCCGGCACAGGGTGGCGATGGTGTCGGGCGTGTCGGTGTCGTTCAGGCTGGTCAGGTCCAGCGCGGCCAACAGCTGGCGGGCGGTGTCTTGCAAGGTGCTCATTGAGGCAAGGACAACGAGGGCAGCGTCGCCAGGCGGTCGAGGTAGGCGGTCAGGAAGTCGGCGGCGTGCTCGCCGCTGGCCTTGGCTTCTTTGAGGGTCAGCGCGTGGGTCAGGGCCTCATCACTCAGGCCGGCGGCCATGTTGGTGATCAGTGCCAAACAAGCCACGCGCAGGCCGGCGTGGCGGGCCAGGATGGTGTCGGGCACGGTGGACATGCCCACGGCATCGGCACCCCAGGCCGCGAACATGCGGATCTCGGCCGGCGTCTCGAACTGCGGGCCCAGCGCCCAGCAGTACACGCCTTCATTCAGTTGCGTACCCTGCTCCGCTGCCAGGGCGCGGGCGGCTGCGCGCAGCTCGGCGTCGTAGGCGGCGCTCATGTCGCAGAAGCGGTCCGAGCCACTCAGCCCCACCAGCGGGCTGCGCTGCGGGGCGTTGAGGTGGTCGCTGATCAGCACCAGGCTGCCGGGCGGGTTGGCGGTGCGCAGGCTGCCGCTGGCGTTGGTCAACACCACCGCTTGGCAACCCCAGGCCTTGAGGCTGCGGATGGGCGCGGCCATGCCAGTGCAGTCGCCCGTTTCGTAGGTGTGCGCACGGCCGCGCAACATGGCCACGCGGGTGCCGCCGGCCGTGGTGCCCACCACCAGCTCGTTCACATGGCCTTCCACCTTGGGCAGGGGCCAACCCGGCAGATCGACATAGCTGATGCGCTGCACGTCGCGCAGGCGCTCAGCCGCAGCGGCCCAACCGGAGCCCAGCACCACCACCAGCGCGGGGGCGGGGCCGAAGGTGG
>CAZAIR010000285.1:0-3922 GCA_964485225.1 uncultured Burkholderiaceae bacterium | reverse complement strand
CGGTCGGCCAGCAGGTTGATGCGGCGCGGGATGCCGCGGCTCAAGCGGTGCAGGGTGCGCATGGCCTTGCGGTCAAAGGGCAGCACGCCTTTGAGGCCGGCCACGCCCAGGCGGTGGCGCACGTAGCGCGCGGTGTCGGCTTCGTCCAGCGCGTCCAGGTGGTAGCGGGCGATCACGCGCTGGGCCAGCTGCTCCAGCTCGGGGCGGGCCAGCATCTGGCGCAGCTCGGGCTGGCCGATGAGCACGATTTGCAGCAGCTTGCGCTCGTTGGTTTCGAGGTTGGTGAGCAGGCGCAGCTGCTCCAGTACCTCGGCCGAGAGCTGCTGCGCTTCGTCGATCACCAGCACCGCGTTGTGGCCGGCAGCGTGCGTTTGCAGCAAGAAGGTGTTGAGCGCGTCGATGTACTCCTTGGCGGAGCGCGGTTGGCCGGGCTCGTCAGCGCGGTAAGGCACGCGGAACTCGTCGCACACGGTTTGCAGCAGCTCGTTGGCCGACAGGCGCGGGTTCACCACGTAGGCCACGCGGCAGGTCTCAGGCACCTTGCCCAAGAAGGCGCGGCAGACGGTGGTTTTGCCGGCGCCGATCTGCCCGGTCAGCAGCACAAAGCCACCGCCGCCGCCCACGCCATACAAGAGGTGCGCCAACGCTTCGCGGTGGCGCTCGCTCATGAAGAGGTAGCGGGGGTCGGGGGCGATCGAGAACGGCTCGCGCCGCAGACCGAAAAAGCGCGTGTACATCGGGGCGCGAGCTTAACGACTGTGCCTGCGTTTACCGCCCAGCAACATGGCCGACATGAAGCCTCACACCTGCATCGCTACAACACGGTGCATGGACACCTCAACCCTTTCCTTCTCTCGCGCTTGGCGGGCTGCGGCCAGCGCGTTACTGGCTTGCGTTGGGCTTGTGGCCTGTGGCGGCGGTGGGGGTGATGCTCCTGCCCCCGCACCGAGCCCCGCTCCCGCTCCGCCACCCGCCGGCCCCAGTTTGAGCCAGCGTACGCAAGCCGCCACGGCCACCGCCAACAGCAGCGTGAATGCCTGCGCCGTGGCCGCGCCGTTTTATTGGGAGGTGGGTGACCGCGCCAGCGCGCTGGCCAGCGGTGCGGTGGATCTGGCCACCGGCCCGCGCTGGCGCGCCGACACCGTGATGAGCATCGCCTCGGCCTCCAAATGGCTGTGGAGCGCCTATGCGCTGGAACGCCGCGCTGGGGTGCTGACGGCGGCCGACATCAAAGCGCTGAACTTCACCGCCGGCTACTCCAGCTTCGAGGGCTGCGCACGCACGCAAACGGTGGACCAGTGCTTGGCGCAGCCGGTGAGCAGCGCACCGAATGCCCCAACCAATGGCACTTACACCGCGGCCGACGACGGCTTCTTCGCCTACGGGGGCGGCCACATGCAGCAGCACGCCAGCGCGCTGGGCCTGGGCGCCATGGCCAATGCCGCCCTGGCCGCTGAGCAGCGCCGTTTGCTCGGCACCGACATCGCGATGAGCTACATCCAGCCCCAGCCCGCCGGCGGCGTGCAGACCACGCCGCTGGACTACGCGCGCTTCTTGCGCAAGGCGCTGAGTGGCGAGCTGCGCATCGGCGGCGTGCTGGGCACGCAAGCTGTGTGCACCAACCCGCGCACCTGCGCCACCGCGCGCAACACGCCGATTCCCGCCACCGAGAGCTGGCGCTACGCGCTGGGCCACTGGGTGGAGGACGACCCCGCCGTGGGCGACGGCGCCTTCAGCAGCCCCGGCGCCTTTGGCTTCTACCCCTGGGTGGATGCCACGCGGCAGTGGTACGGCGTGCTGGCACGTGAGTCGATCACTGGCAGCCCGGCGATGGATTCGGTGCGCTGCGGCCGGCTGATCCGGCAAGCTTGGGTGACCGGCACCGCGTTGTGAACGAGGGCATTCAGTGCCCAGGGTTGCACCAGCTGCAGCTTTGGGTAGCGTGGCACGCGACCGGGGCACAGACCGCGTGCACGGCCGCCGCACGGGGCCGAGCATGCGCCCCGTTTCCACCACCTGGCCCTGCCCCATGCGCACACGCACCGAACCCGCCGCAGCCATCCGCCCCGCCGCTGGCTTGTCCGCCTTCACTGCATGCCTGAGCGCGGGCCCGCTGCGCGCTTGGGCGCTGCTGGCCCTGGCCCTGTTGCTGCTGAGCGCCGTGGCCCTGCTGTTCGGCGACGGGCTCACCGAACGCTTCTTGGGCCACCTCAATGCCCATGGCCACAGCCACCTGCATGCGCATGGGCACCCGTTCATCGATACCCGTCCGCTCGGCTTCATCCCCAACGCGGCTGACACCCTGAGCAACGCGGTGTTCCTGATCCCCGGCCTGCTGGGCCTGTTTGCCATGTCCGCGCCCGGCGCCTCAAGGGCCTTACGGGCCTTGAGCCCGGTGCTGCGCAGCGGCTTGGCGGTGTTCTTCGTGGGTTTGCTGCTCACGGCGCTGGGCTCGGGCATCTACCACTGGGCCCCCAGCGGCCCCACCCTGGCGTTGGACCGGCTGGGCATGGCGGTGGCGTTTGCCGGCGTGCTGACGGTGGCCACCGCTGAGCGCTTGAGCCTGCAAGGCGCGGTGTGGATGCTGCGCCTGAGCCTGCCGTTGGCGTTGCTGGCGGCCGTGCTGCCCGCCTTCACCGGCAACGTGTTGCCCTGGGGCGTGGTGCAGGGCGGCGGCATCGTGTGGGTGCTGCTGCTGGCGCTGCTGCGCCGGCCTTTGGGCGGGAGCTTGGGCGTCAGCCTGGGCGCCGTCATCGCTTGGTATGCGGTGGCCAAGGTGCTGGAAGGCGCCGACAGCGCCGTGTTCGCCGCCACCGGTGAATGGGTGAGCGGCCACACGCTCAAGCATGTGGCCGCAGCCGGTGCGGCTTGGCCCTTGGTGGCCGCTTTGCGCCGCCACGCCCGGCAGGGCTGATCAGCTCGCGTACTTGATGCTGCAGCCGTAAGGCGTGGTGCTGGCCTTGCTGACGGGCTTGCCGGCCTGCAGTTCACCCAGCGCTTGCGTCACGAAGTTGGTGGCGCCGGGGATGTCGGCCGGGTTGGCGCTGGGCTTGCTGTCGATGGCACCGTTGTAGACCACCTGCCCGGCCGGGTTCACGATGAACAGGTGCGGCGTGGTCTTGGCGCCCCAGGCTTTGCCCACGGTGCCGGCGTCGTCCATCACCAGGGTGCTGGCGGCCTTTTGCTCCGTCATCCAAGCGGCCAGTGCGGCAGGCTGCTTGTAATCCTTGTGGCTGGCGGCGGTGCTGCTCACGCTCAGCCACACCACGCCTTGTTCGGTGGCGGCCTTTTGCGTGGCTTGCATGTTGCCGCTGCCGTAGTGCTTCACCACGAAGGGGCAGCCGGGGTTGATCCACTCCAGCACCACCGTTTTGCCTTTGAAGTCGGCCAAGTTCACGGGCTTGCCCGTGGCGTCCACCGCCTTCAGTGGCGGGGCGGCTTGACCGACTTGGGCTTGGGCATGAACGGTGCCGGCCGCGCACAGCACAGCAGCGGCCAACAGGGTGCGGCGAACAACAGAAGCGGGCATTGACAACTCCGTAGAGGGACAGAAAACCCGCATCAAACCAGCTTGCCGGCAGCCCCGCAGGCTCAAGGGTTAAGGCGCCAGGGTGCTGGCCAGCGCTTCGCGCACGCCGCTGGCGCTCAAGATCTCGGGCAGCAGCACCGGGTCGGTGGCGCCCGGCTTGTAGAGCGCGTACACCGGCACGCCGCTGCGGCCCAGGCGGCGCAACTCGGCGGTGATGGTGGCATCGCGCAGCGTCCAGTCGGCGCGCATCAGCACCACGCCGCGTTGTGCAAAGTCGGCCAGCACGGCCGCATCGGCCAGGGCGTTGCGCTTGTTGTACTGGCAGCTGATGCACCAGGCGGCGGTGAAGTCGACGAACACCGGTTGGCCCGAGGCCAAGGCCTGGGACTGGGC
>CAZAIR010000284.1:0-3944 GCA_964485225.1 uncultured Burkholderiaceae bacterium | reverse complement strand
CCAGGCGGGCCTCAGTCCGGCCGATGGTTTTCTGCTCGTCAGCAGCCGTGCCAGCTTCGAGATGGTGCAGAAGTCCGCCCGCGCGGGCTTTGGGCTGCTGGCCGCGGTGTCGGCCCCCACTGCCCTGGCCCTGCGTGCGGCGCTGGCCTGTGGACTGCACGTGGTGGGTTTTGTGCGGGAGGGGCGCCTGACCCGCTACGGCTAAACGCTCAGTGCGCATCAGGGCATGTCAGAGGCTTGGAGTTCGGGTTCATCTGCGCCAATGCAGGCGACGGCGCTCGTTCTGAAGCAGCCGCAAAATCAATCCAAAGAAAGCACGCTATGTCGACGCAAACCGGAACGGTGAAATGGTTCAACGATGGCAAGGGTTTTGGCTTCATCACCCCCGATGACGGATCGGCCGACTTGTTCGCTCATTACTCGCAGATCCAAAGCACCGGCTTCAAGAGCTTGGCGGAGAACCAGTGCGTGGCGTTCGAGGTGGTGCAAGGCCCCAAGGGCCTGCAAGCCTCCAACATCCGCCCGGTGTGACCGGGGGCCTGCTGCATTGAAATGTGTGCGGGATCGCGGCATGGCCTGCGTCCCGCCTTGCCGTGGAGTGTTGCGTTGCGCACGCTGCCCCCAATTTTGATGGGCGTTGCTGCAAGCCGGCTGGGTGTTCTGCCGGGAGCCTGGTGGCTGTTGCTCCTGGCTTGGTTGCTCGCAATGGTCTTGCGCCCCGTCGGAGCGCAAGCCCCGGCGGTGACGGGCAGTGCCAAGGTCACGCAGGTTCGCGTGCCACCGTTCGACGCTCCGCGTGACGGCCGACCCGGCTACTTCTTCGAAGTGCTCGACTTGGCGCTGTCAAAGACCGCCCAGACCCACGGCCCCTACCGGGTGACGGTGGTACCCGAGGTGATGTCCCTCGAGCGCGCCTTGACCCAACTCCGCAGCGGGCGGACGCTGGATGTGGTGTTCACGGCCCCGAACCCGGGCTTGACCGATGACTTGCGCGCTGTGCCGATTTCGCTCATCAAAGAGCTCAACAACTATCGTGTGCTGCTGATCCGAGATGGCGAGCAAGCCCGCTTCGACGGCATCCGCACGGTGGCGCAGCTCAAGCAATTGACGGCGGGGTTGGGGCTGCAGTGGGTCGATACCAAGATCCTGGAGCACAACGGTTTCACCGTGGAAGGATCGGCCCGGCACGAGAACCTGTTCAGGATGCTGGCAGCCAAGCGCTTCGACTTCTTTCCGCGCGGCCTCTACGAATTTCAGAGCGACTTCGAGCGCTACCGGCATTTGGGCTTGGCGATCGAGAACAAGCTCTTCCTGTATTACGAGGCCCCCTTCTTCTTTTTCGTCGGCCCAGGCAATCCCAAGCTAGCCGACCGGCTGGAGCAGGGCTTGCGGGCGGCCATCGCTGACGGCAGCTTCGACCGCTTGCTGATGAGCTACCCCGAGTTCAAAGCAGCCATGGCCCTGCAGCAATCGGCGCAGCGCCGGGTGCTGCGCCTAGAGCCGCTGCCGCGCGAGTGCGCGGGGCGCCCGCTCCCCAACGCCTGCTGAGCCCTGCGTCGGCGCCTGTGGGGGCTTGGCTGTGCCCGCTCAACCTTGCGCCCCAGGCCTGTGGGAGCAGCCCCAGCTTGGCGCTCCCGCTCCCGCTCCCGCTGCCGCTGCCGCTGCCGCTGCCGATTGCAGTATCAAGGCCGAGGTGCTTGGTTGCTGGGCGCTGCCACGGGCGCGTCCAAGCGTGGCAGGGGCTGTTGGGGGATGTGTGCCGTGGGTGCCGTGGCGCCAGGGGGCAGTGCGTGCTTCACGCTGGCCAGGGCGGTGCCCACTTGGGCCAGTGCTTGTTCGGGGCTCACGTCCTGAAGGAGCACCTCGATGACGCACTGACCCTGGTGCGTGAGCGATTGGATGCGGCTGACGTTTGACACCCGCCTCAAGGCGCGTTCAATGGGGTTGGTGATGCCTTGCTCAACCGCATCGGGTTGCTGACCTGGCCATCGCACCTCAATCCGTACCGTGACCTCGGCCGAAGCCCGCAGCGGCAGGTACAGGGCCGACAGGGCCAAAACGCCCATCAGGGCAAGCGTCAAGCGGCGCAGTGGCAGCATGGTTCAGTGCGCCCCCATGTAGCAAGCCGGCGCGCCGCCATCGGCCTCTTCGGCCTCGGCCGCGCACAGCGCGGCGATGAAGGCGGCATCGGCCTGTTGGCCGGGCAGCAGCAGTTCCTCGTTCGGCCAGCGCTTGACCAAGTGGCCGTTGGCGGTGCCGCCCGTGTGGGCGCTTTGGTAGGCGCGGCGGTGCTGCATGGTGACGCCGGCGTTGGCGTTGGCAATCAAGCGGCTCTCGCCCAGGCGCCAGGGCGCGAAGTAGGCGTTGGCGGCCACGTCCACGGCGCGGAAGTAGGCGCGGGCGGCTTCGGGTTTGAGCTTGCGGCGCACCGCGCGGGTAAGCAGGCCTTGCAGGGTGTCGAGCTCAGCGGCGCCCAGGGCGCGCACGGCATCGGGGGTCAGGTCCCAGCCTTGCAGCCCCTCTTGCAGCAGCTGGGTTTGTGCCACTTCGGGCGGCAGCTGCTGCAGCATGGCCACCACCACGTCGAGGTGCGGCGCCACGGCGGTGGCGATGCTGCGGCTTTGCGGCTGGATGGGGCAGCGGATCTCGACGAAGCGCGGCTTGGTGGGGCCGGCGCAACCATCGTGGTGGTAGTACTCGCCCTGGCTCAGGCGGCCCTTGCTGGAGCGGCCGCGCACGTCGCGGTAAGTGGGGTGCTGGCTGTCCACACCCCAGCACACCACCAAGCCGGTGGCGTCCACCAGTTGGTAGAAGGCCTCGCGGTGGGGCGGGGCCAGCAGGGTGTCGTGCAGATAGTCGCTGGGCGACGCGTCGGCTGCAGCGTCGGCCGGGCCTTCGATCACCAGCACGAAGGGCTTGGGGCGGTGGATGCGCCAGACCGTGTCGGCGAAGGTCAGCGTGTCGGCGGACATGGTGGCGGGTGCAGTGGATGGCGCAAGGAACAGGGCGCGCACTGTAGGCGCGCCCCGGTGCGGCGGGCTCAGTCGTCCAGCTCGGCCTTGGCGGCTTCCACGTCCAGGCACTCCATGGCGTCCAGCGGCTTGCAGGCAGCGGCGGCTTGGTAGAGCTTTTCGGCGTCGGCCATGCGCTTGTCACCCTCGATCATCACCAAGCCATCGGCGCGCTGCGTCATCGCAATGGCGCTGGACGGGTTCAGCTTCAGGCCGGTTTCCAGGCAGCGCAGGCCGGTGGCAGCGTCAGCGCCTTGGCTGCGGGCCAGCAAGCGGCCCACTTTGTCGATCACTTCGGCATGGAAGGCGCCCAGGGTGATGTGCGCGTCGGCGTGCTTCGGTTCCAGCTCGATGGCGGTTTCGAGTGCGCGCTTGATCTTCACGCCCAGGCCTTGGGCCAGTGCATCGACCACGTTGATGCCCTGGCTGTAGCGGCCCAGCGCGTAGGCCTGCCAGTAGTAGGCGTTGGCGTTGTTTGGCTCGGCGGCTTGCTGGGCTTCGGCGCGCTCGGCCACCTCCAGCAGCAGGGCGAGCTTTTTCTGTTCGCTCTTTTCCAGGTAGGTGGCGTAGATGGCCTGCGCCTTGTTGGCGGCAGTGAGGCCCGCCCCGCCAGCGGCCAAGCCGGCTTCGGTGGCGGCTTGGAACTCACCGGCATGGAACAAGCGCCAGGCTTCCAGCACGGCGGCCGAGGTGGGCAGGGGCTCGGCATCGCCCTGGTGCAGGCGCGCCCAGCTCTTTTTCAAGGTGGCGGCGGTGTACTGGAAGGCGGTGGCAGGGAAGGGGAAGCGCGTCCAGCCGCCGGCCTTGGGTGCGGCGGCTTTCGGGGCGGCGGCCTTGGCGGGTGCTTTGGCGGGTGCTGCTGGGGTGGCCTTGGCAGACACCTTCGCTGGCGCTTTGACGGGTACCTTCACGGGCGCCTTCGCCGCCGCTTTG
>CAZAIR010000283.1:0-3952 GCA_964485225.1 uncultured Burkholderiaceae bacterium | reverse complement strand
ACGCGGCTCATGGCCTCGGGGTTGAAGGCGCTTTCGATGAAGGGCAGCAGCGCCAACTCCATCGGCAGGCCGCGCTTCTCCACCTCTTGGGTGATGTGGAACAGGTAGCGGCCGCCGCGCTCCATCATGCGACCCACGTAGTCGGGGCGCTTGGCGTAGTAGTTCTCCCACTTCTCGACGCGGGCGCCTTCCAGGTCTGGCAGCGCCATGCCGCTGCGCACCCGCTGCCAGAGGTCTTGCTGCGACTCTGGTGTGTTGAGGTCGATCTTGCGGCTGGGGTCTAGGTCGTCTTCGATGCTCTTGACCAGCGGCTCTTCAGGCGGGATGGCGCCCGCCGGTGCGCTGCTGGGGGCAGGGTCGGCCGGCGGCTGGGCCGGCGGCGTTGGAACGGGTTCAGGCGCGGCGGTCCCGGTACTGGGCGCTGCCGAGGGCGGGGTGTGCAGCGGTGTGGCGCAGGCGGTGAGCAACAGGGCCAAGCTGGCCACGAGGGGACGGAACAAGGTCAAGGGACGGGACATCCGGAACAACTCCAGGGGTTCTCTTCGAGGCCAGCCCGGCAGGGCGTTGGCCGTTGGACAGGTTTCAGCGGAACACGTTCTTCCAGCTGCGCAGGGCGGCAAACACCGCCTCGGGCGCATCGCTTTGGGCGGGGAAGGGCGAGCGTGTGCGGGCGGCTTCGATCACGTCGGGGGCGGCCCAGCGCAAAAACGGGTTGGTGTCGCGCTCCAGCGAAATGGTGGATGGCAGGGTGGGTAGGCTCAGTTCGCGCAACTGGCGTGCCATCGACGCACGGGCCAGCAGCGCTGCGTTGCCGGGCTCCAGTTGCAGGGCAAAGCGCAGATTGTCCAGCGTGTACTCATGGGTGCAGCAAACGCGGGTTTCGCCCGGCAAATCGGCGAGGCTGGCAAGCGAGGCCTGCATCTGCGCCGCGGTGCCTTCAAACAAGCGCCCGCACCCAGCGCTGAACAAGGTGTCGCCGCAAAAGAGCAGCGGCGCTCCACCATCGGTAGGGGCTGCGCACCAGTAGGCGATGTGGCCGGCGGTGTGACCTGGCACGTCCATCACCTGCCAGGTTTGGCCGAGCAGGCTGATGCACTCGCCCCCCTTCACGCGGTGTGTGAGGCCACTGATGGCTTCGGTGGCCGGCCCATACACCGGGCAGGGGTGGCTGGTGGCCAGCGCAGAGAGCCCACCGGTGTGGTCCGGGTGGTGGTGCGTCACTAGAATCCCGCGCAACAACAAGCCGTGTTCGGAGAGGGTGGCTTGCAGCGGTGCTGCGTCGCCCGGGTCGACGGCCAAGGCCTCGCCGCGGTGGTGCAGCACCCAGATGTAGTTGTCCGCGAAGGCGGGCAGGGCGAGCAGCTTCAGCACTGGGCAAGGACACGAAGGCCGGGATGGCGAATGAGACCGCGAGTTTAGATTTGCAGGCGTGGCTGGAGTCGCCCGCTGGCCGCTACTTGCTGGCTTGGGAATCCGCGCGTCTGGATGCGGCGGTGGCCGATGTCTTCGGCTTCCATGCACTGCAGCTGGGTTGGTCTGCGCTGCCAGCCTTGCAGGCCAATCGCATGCCCCAGCGTTGGCTGGCTCTGGAGCAACCAGGGGCCGACTTGCAGTGCGACTTCGACGCCCTGCCGTTTCCCGAGAACAGCTTGGACCTGCTGGTGCTGCCACACACGCTGGAGATGGCCGCCGACCCCCACCACCGCCTGAGGGAGGCCGCCCGGGTCCTGCGGCCCGAGGGGCGCTTGCTGCTGTTGGGCTTCAACCCGGTCAGCCTTTGGGGCCTGAGGGCGCAGTTGGCGCCTGCGTTGCCACCGCGGCGGCAGTGGATCGGCTACTGGCGCTTGCGCGATTGGCTGCGGCTGCTGGGCTTTGACATCAACCGTGCGCAGTTCGGCGCCTATGCCCCGGCCTTTGGCACTGAAGCATGGCTGAACCGCAGCGCTTGGATGGACCGCATGGGACCCACCTGGTGGCCCGTGTTTGGTGCCGTTTACTTCATCGAGGCCACCAAGCGCGTGCACGGCATGCGTTTGGTTGGGCTGTCACGGCAGCGTGCGACCGCGAGGCGCACCGCCCCCACCGTGGCCATCAATTCACAGCAAGACCCCCCATGAGTTTGATCAAGAAGCCGGAAATCACGATTTACACCGACGGTGCGTGCAAGGGCAACCCGGGCCCCGGCGGCTGGGGGGCTTGGCTGATTGCCGGTGAGCACCGAAAGGAACTGTTTGGCGGGCAGTTGGGTACCACCAACAACCAAATGGAGATGACCGCCGTCATCGAGGCGCTCAGCACCCTCAAGCGCAGCTGCAAAGTGCAGCTCTATACCGACAGCGAGTACGTGCTCAAGGGCATGACCGAATGGATGCCGGGCTGGGTGCGCCGCGGCTGGCGCACCGCTGCAGGGCAGCCGGTGAAGAACGCAGAGCTGTGGCAGCGTTTGGCGGCGCTGTGCGCACTGCACGAGATCGACTGGCACTGGATCAAAGGCCATGCCGGACACGAAGGCAACGAAAAGGCCGATCAACTGGCCAACCAAGGCGTGGCGATGGCGCTGAAGGGCAAAGCATGACGCGGTGCAAGGGTGTGACGCTGCTGGCGCTGGCATGGGGCTTGGCCCTACCTGGGATGGCCCAACCCAAGCGCGACAGCGGACCGGTGGCGGTGGAAATCGCGCCGGTGGTGCAGCAAGCCGCTGTGGAGGCCGCACAGGCCGTCGGCAGCTTGCGCGCGGCGCAGACCACCATGCTGCGGCCTGAGGTGGCTGGGCGCATCGTGCGTTTGGGCGTGCAAGACGGCCAGCGCGTGGCGCGTGGTGCTTTGCTGGTGCAGCTGGACGACGCCGTGCAGCAAGCCCAGCTGGCGCAAGCGCAAGCCCAGGCGGCCACGGCCGACAGCCAGGTGCGCCGCCAGCTGGAGCTGCAGGCCCAGGGCTTCGTCAGCCCCAGCGCCGTGGAGCAAGCGCAAACCGCCGCCCAAGTGGCCCGCGCCCAGGTGCAGCTGGCGCAGGCGCAGCTGGCGCGGCTGCAGGTGCGCGCCCCCTTCAGCGGGGTGGCCGGCATCCGCTTGGTGAGCCTGGGCGATTACGTCAAAGAAGGCGCTGACCTGCTCAGCCTGGAAGACCCCTCGCAGCTCTGGGCCGACTTCCGCGTGCCCGAGCAACTGGCCGGCCGCCTGAAGGTGGGCCAGGTGGTGCAGATCGACGTGGACGCGCTGCCCGGCACGCGCCTGCCCGGCGTGGTGCAGGCGGTGGACGCCCAGGCCGATGCCAACGGCCGCGCGCTGCTGGTTCGTGCCAAGGTCAGCCGCACGGTGCCGGGCCTGCGCTCGGGCCTGTTCGTGCGCGTGGCGCTGGAGCTGGGGCGGCGCGACGGCGCGCTGTGGGTGCCCGAAGAGGCGCTGGTGCCGCAAGGCGGCAAGCTGTTCGTGTTCCGCGTGGTGAACGGCGAGGCGATGCGGGTGCCGGTGGTGGTGGGGGCACGCAAGCCCGGCCAGGCCGAGATCACCCAAGGCCTGCAAGCCGGTGACCAGGTGGTGAGCGCCGGCCAGCAGCGCCTGCGCGGCGACAAGGTGGCCGTCAAGGCGGTGGATGTGAGCCAGGTCGGGCAGGGCGCCAAGGCCATGGGCAAGGCGGGTGCCGCTTCGGCGGCGAAGTAAATGCAGCTCGCTGAAATCTCGATCCGCCGGCCGGTGCTGGCCGTGGTGATGTCGCTGCTGATCGTCTTGATCGGCGCGGTGTCGTTCAAGCAGCTCAGCCTGCGCGAGTACCCGCGCATCGACGAGCCGCTGGTCACCGTGTCCACCCGCTTGGCGGGCGCCAGCTCCGAGGTGATCGAGAGCCAGGTCACCAAGCCGCTGGAGGATTCGATCGCCGGTATCGAAGGCGTGGACCAGCTGACCAGCATCTCGCGCAGCGAGCGCAGCCAGATCACGGTGCGCTTCGCCCTCA